>NZ_JBHXNW010000056.1:0-60515 GCF_042717365.1 Streptomyces sp. NPDC058534 | reverse complement strand
ACACCCGTCAGGCCGGCCCGCTGCGCGTGTTCGCACCGACGAACGTCAAGGTCCTGACCTGGAACAAGCGCCGGCTCGACGTCGAGCGCGACGCGTCGGGCGCGCTCGTCGCCACGCTGCCCGGCCCCGGGAAGCCGTCGCTGCCCGCCCTCGACACCTGGCGCAGCGCCGAATCCGACCCCGAGCGGACCGTCGGCTTCGACGACTCCGGCTGGAAGAAGGCCGACCGGACCACCGCCGACAACCCCCGGCACGGCCCCGGCCAGGCATCAGGCGTCGTGCTGGACACAGACGAGTACGGCTTCCACGAAGGCGACACCTGGTACCGCGGCCACTACACGCCCACCACCGCGAGCAGCACCGTGAAGGTCTCCGTCAAGACCGGCACGGCCGGACACGCACTGGTCTGGCTGAACGGCCGCTACCTCGGCGCCCAGGGGGACGGGACGGCGACCCACACCGTGCCGCCCGGCCTCACCGAGCCCGGCGAACCCGCCGTGCTGGCGATCCTCGTGCGCAACATGGGGCACTACGAGGACTGGTCCTCCGACGGCCGTTCCAAGACAGGCCGTGGTCTGGCCGACGTGGCCGTGCCCGGCTCGGGCAAGGTCCGGTGGCGGATCCAGGGAGCCGCGGGGGGCCCCGAACCGGTCGACGCCGTGCGCGGGATCTACAACAACGGCGGCCTGTACGGCGAGCGCATGGGCTGGCACCTGCCGGGCGCACCGGACTCCTCCTGGCCTACGACGGAGCGGTTCAAGAGCGACCGGCCAGGGGTGCGCTGGTACCGCACGACGGCGGAACTGGACCTGCCACGCGGCACCGACACCGCGGTCGGCCTGCGTATCAACGACTCCAGCAGGCGCGCGGACAAGTACCGGGTGCAGATCTTCGTCAACGGCTGGAACACCGGTCAGTACGTCAACAGCGTCGGCCCGCAGAACGAGTTCGTCATCCCGTCGGGATTCCTCAAAGCCCGGGGCGAGAACACCATCGCGCTGGCGGTCACCTCCGAGCAGACCGGCGTCGGTCCCGACTCGGTCGAACTCGTGAACCAGGGCACCGTACTCGGCGGCGTCCCCGACCGTCAGAACGCCTCTCCGGGCTACGAGGCGGTGTTCGGCACGGCCCACTCACACAGGCAGTGACCTGACCCCCTGGGCCCGCCCGTCCCGGCTCGCGGAATGCGGTCGGGCGGGCGCAGACTCAGGCGCTGATCGCTACCCATGGACGTCGACATGAAGCGTCGACATGAAGGAGAACGCCATGCTCAGCAGAAGGTCGGCTGTGGCGGCCGGCGTGTTCGCCGGAACGGCCCTATTCACCGGGGCAGGGAGTGTTGCACGGGCCGCCGGTGCGGGCCCCGGGAGCTCCGACGCCACCGCTGTGCCGACGATCCCGGCCGTGCGCGGCTTCGTTCCCGCGGACACGCACTGGCGGCCGATGCCCGCCACCCGCATCGTGCTGACGCCGGACACCGCCGCGGACCTGCGGGGCGAAGCCCAGATGCTTGCGGCCGAGCTGGTACAGGAGGGGCACCTCGAGCGTGCGCCGAGGATCGTCGTGTCGTCGGTCACCGCGACTCATGACGTAGCGCTGCGTCTGGGTCGTGTGGCCGGGTCCACGTCACCCGAGGCGTACCGCATCGACACCGGACGAGGACTGGTGATCACCGGCCGCTCCGCTGCCGGTGTCCTCTACGGCACCCACACCCTGCTCCAGGTCCTTCGCCAGCGCCGCGCGTTCAGCGGGCATGTCACCGACTGGCCCGCCTATGCGCAGCGCGGCCTGATGGTCGACGTCGGCCGCAAGTACTTCACCCCCGGCTGGCTCGAAGGCAAGATCCGCGAGCTCGCCTGGCTCAAGCTCAACGTCCTGCACTTGCATCTGAGCGACAGCCTCGGCTTCCGGATCGAGAGCGAGTCGCATCCCGAGATCGTGACGGAGCCCGCGCTGACCAAGGACGAGGTGCGGCATCTGATCGCCGTAGCCGAGCGGTATCACGTGACGATCGTTCCCGAGATCGACTCACCGGGACACATGGTGGCGATCCTCAAGGCTCACCCGGAGTTGCAGCTCGTGCGCAAGGACGGCACCCGGGACACCGGCAATCTCGACTACAGCAAGCCTGAGGCGCGCAAGCTGATGGCGGATCTGATCGAGGAATACGCGGATCTTTTCCCGGGCCCCTGGTTCCACCTCGGCGGCGACGAGTACTTCGGATACCCCTGGGACCCCAACAAGATCACTGGGGAGAATGCGCCGCAGCTGCTCGACTACGCCCGCCGGGAGGCCGGGCCGGAGGCCACGCTCCTGGACGGCTTCAACACCTATGTGAACGGCCTGGTCGCACTGCTCGCGGACCGGGGCAAGCGTCCCAAGTTGTGGAACGACCACATTCATCCCGGACAGGGCCTCGTCGAGATCGACCGCCGCGTGCAGGTCGAGGTCTGGGTCCGCTGGAACACCGCTGAACCGTCGGTCGAGGACTATGTCCGGGCCGGTTACGACGTCGTCAACGGCCACGGCGACCACCTGTACTTCATTCTCACGCCTGGGCAGCAGCACAAGACCGGAAAGAAGTCGGCGCAGGGCATCTACGACTTGTGGACTCCCCGGACGTTCATGCGCAGACCGACCCAGGACATGCAACTCCCCGCCGACGCGCCCATGTCCGGGGCCCACCTGTCCATCTGGTGCGACAACCCCGACTTCCAGACAGAGCAGGAGGTGTCGGACGGCGTCCGCCCCTGGCTGCGGTCCTTCTCGCAGCAGATGTGGGGATCTGCCAAATCCGCGCCCACCTATGCCGGATTCGCATCGCTGATCGACTCGGTCGGAGACGCACCGCGCGGGATCCCGGCATAGTGCGGACACTGCGAGGTGCAGAGCTCCGTGAACGGTTGGAACACCGGCCAGTACGTCGACAACGGCGGGCCGCAGAACGAGTTCGTCATCCCCAAGGGATTCCTCACGGCACGTGGCGAGAACACCATCGCGCCGGCGATCACCCCGGAGCAGCCCGGCGTCGGACCGGACTCGGCGGAACTCGTGGCCCGGGGCTCAGTCCTTGGCGGCGTCCCGAGCCGGCAGAACGACTCACCCGGATACGAGGCCGTCTTCGGCACGGCCGACTCACGCAGGCGGTGAACTGCCCCTCTTGGGCCCGCCCCGCCTCGACCCGCGGAATGCCGGAGCGTACGCGCACGCACTGATCGTGCCGCACCCACCGATGTCGAGATGAAGGAGAACGCCATGCTCAGAAGAAGGCCGGCTGGCGCGGCCGGACGACAACAGGGAATCATCGGATTGATCTGCGCCATGCTCGGGACAGCGGCCGTCCTCCTCCCTCTGTCGCCCGCTGCCGCACAGGAACCACAGGCGGCCTCGGCCGATGCGGTCGCCCCGCAGGTGCTGCCCGCACTGCGGGACTGGGAGGCGGCGCCCGGCGAGTTCCGGCTCGGCGCAGGCGCGCGGATCGTGCTCGACGATGCCGACGCCCGGACGCGGACGGACGCCCGCAGGTTCGCCGGCGAACTGCGCGAGGTCACCGGAAGCGCACCCGCGGTGGTGAGCGCACGGGGCGACGGAAGACCGGGCGACATCGTGCTGCGTCAGGACACGTCCCGGAAGCAGGGACTGGGGGCCGAGGGATACCGCCTGGAGTCCGGTGACCGGCTCACCGTCACCGGTGCCACCTCCACCGGCGTCTTCTACGGCACCCGCACGATCCTGCAACTGCTCCGCGAAGGCCGCACCGCGCCCGCCGGCACCACCACCGACGTCCCCGAGTACCGCGAACGCGGGGTCGGCGTCTGCGCCTGCTACACCCACGTCTCCATGGAGTGGTTCGAGCGGCTGATGCGCGACATGGCGCACCAGAAGCTGAACCAGCTGTGGATCGAGGCGAAGGTCAAGAGCGACGTCGACCCGAAGTCGGCGTTCTGGGGCTACTACACCAAGGCGGAGGTGCGGCGGCTGACGAAGCTGGCGAAGCGTTACCACATCGAGCTGGTCCCGGAGATCAACTCTCCCGGCCACATGGACCCGTACCTCGAGAACCACCCCGAGCTGCAGCTGAAGGACAAGAACGGCAAGGCGTCCCCGCCGCGGCTCGACATCACCCGGCCGGAGGCGTTCGCGTACTACACGTCGCTCGTCGACGAGGCCCTGGAGGTCTGGGACACCCCGACCTGGCACATGGGCGCGGACGAGTACATGATCGGTTCCGCCTATCCGGACTTCCCGCAGCTCCAGGCGTACGCCACCGAGAAGTTCGGTGCCGAGGCCACCCCGGACGACGTGTTCGTCGACTTCATCAACCAGGTGAACGCGCACGTCCGCGAGGACGGCCGCACCCTCCGCGTCTGGAACGACGGGCTGGCCGGACACAACACGGTCGTCCCGCTCGACCGGGACATAGCCGTGGAGCACTGGCTGGGCGGCGGGAGCCTGCAGAAGCCGTCCTCCCTCCTGGCCGAGGGCCGTCCGGTGATGAACTCCGCCTACTCGCTCTACCTGGTGCGCGGCGGCTACACCATGAAGACGCAGCAGCTGTACGAGTCGGGCTGGACGCCGCTGCGCTTCGAGGGCGAGACGCTCGCCTCCCGGCCCGAGAACCTCACCGGCGCGAAGATCAGTCTGTGGCCGGACAGCGCCGCCGCCGAGACGGAGAACGAGGTCGAGGCCAAGACGTTCATGCCGCTGCGGTTCATCGCGCAGGCCACCTGGGGCGGACCGCGACCGAGCGCCACGTACGCGGGGTTCCAGGAGCTGGCGCAGAACATCGGACACGCCCCGGGATGGGCGAACACCGACCGCACGCCGCTCTCCGACGGCACGTACGCACTGGTCGCCCGAGGCGACAAGCGGCTCGCCCCCACGGCCCGGGAGGCCGGCGCCACCGTCGCCCTGACCTCGGCCGGGGACGCCACGTGGAGGGTGGCGTCCACCTCGGACGGCTACTACACGCTCCGGTCGGCCCAGACAGGCCTGTGCCTGGACGCCAACCGCGGCAAGCGGTACCTGGGCGCGCCGCTGGAGAGCGGAGCGCAGCTCTCACAGGAGACGTGCGTGGACGACAAGCGCACTCAGCGCTGGCAGGTGACGGCGGAGAAGGGAGCGGTGACGCTGGTGAACGCCATCTCCCAGCTGGGCCTGACGACGCGGGCCACGGACGGCACGGCGCGGCAGACGGCGCCGGACGTGACGGCGCCGACCCGGCTCCGGGCGGTCCCGCAGGGCTGATCCGGCCCACCGCTGCCGGGGCCCACAGTGCGTGCTGTGGGCCCCGGCAGACCGCAGCGGGCCCGCGCCACTCAGTGAGCGCCTGGTGCTGATGAACGTCCGCGCAGCGCTGCGCCGGCCGAGCCGACGCGCCGATGTTGACGCCCATGCCAGGGAGTACCGGCCGACGTCGATCAGGATGCCGCCGCCGGGTCGCCGCCCGGCACGGCGCGCGGCGCCCGACGTTGCGATGCCGATGCTCATGGACTACCCGGCGGGCGGGTCGTCGGCCTACATGGACGAGTACGACCTGGACGCGGTGTTGCGGGCGTCTCTGGACCGGTTGACGTTGCTCAACCAGATCGCGGGGGCCATGTCGAGCAGGCTGGACGCGGTCGAAAGGCTCGGGCGGGTGTGTCGCGTGCTGGTTCCGGCGCTGGCCGACTGGTGTGTCGCCGAACTGATGGAAGACGACGGTCACCTGGAGCGGGTCTGCGTCAGCCACCGCGACATGGAGCTGCTTCCGGCAGGTCTGACGGGGACCCTGCCGCCTTTGCCGGAAACCGAGTCCGCCCCGTTGGCACGGGTGATGAGGGGAACTGGTCGACTGCTGCTGTCAGCCGACCTGCTGAACACCGGGCGGGAGGCTTCCCCCGGCCCCGTGTACGCCATCAACCGAGAGCTGTTCGCCGTCTGGGAGGCCAGAGCGTGATCGCGGCCTCCGCTGCGCGCCCGACGCAGTGTGCTGGGTGGCCTGACTCTGGTCCGGGACTCGGGCCGGCGGTCGTTCGATGACGCGGACTTGGCGCTGGTGGAAGACCTGACCCACCGGATGGCACTGGCGGTGGACCACACGCGCCTGCACGCCGACGCCCACGCCATCGCCGAGCGGCTGCAACGCTCCCTCTTGCCCGAGCTGTCGGACGCGGGCGGACTGCGTGTCACCGCCCGCTACGCTCCGGCCACCGCCACCGCGGAGGTCGGTGGGGACTGGTACGACAGTTTCCTGCTGCCACAGGGCGACACCACGCTCATCACGATTCTGCGCCGTCTGCACATCGCCATGGAGGCCCTGTACCCCGACCGGACCGCCACGTGTGTGTACGGGCTGCTCAAAGGACCCCACGGTGGCCCCTACGACCTGGAATGGGCGCGGGCCGGGCACCCTCCGCCGCTGCTGGTCACCGCCGACGGTGACGCGAGCTACCTGCACGACGCCCAGGGCATGCTGCTCGGCGTCGACCCTCATGCCGAGCGCGCCGGCGCAGGCAGGCCCCTGCCGGCGGGCAGCACCCCGCTGCTCTACACCGACGGACTGATCGAACGCCGGGGTGAATCGCTGGGTCACGGCATGATCCGGTGGCGCCGGCACGCGGCTGCCCTGGTCACGAAAGGTCTTGATGGGATGTGCGACGAGATGATCAACCGACTCGCGGTGGAATCCGACGACGACGTTGCCCTGCTGGCGCTGCGCCTGCCGAGGTCCTGCGTCTGACCCGGGCCCATCCCTGAGCGGCCTGCGCCCCGATCGTTCGGCTCAGTGGTGATCGCCGGCGGCAGCCTGTCCCCCCTGCGGGGCGGTACTCCGCTTCGAGACCGACCGGACGACGAGCAGCGCGATGTCGTCCTCGGCCGGAACCGGGGCGAAGCGCCGGAAAATTCGGTCGCACAGCCGCCCCAGTGGCGCCCTTCGACCTGTGAGCAGCGCGGTCAGCTCGGCCAGCCGATCGTCCAGATCGAGGCCACGGACCTCGACGAGGCCGTCGGTGAACAGGGCGAGGGTGCTGCCGGGCGGGAACGGCACGTCAGTGGCCTCGTAGGGTATGCCTCCGATCCCGAGCGGGGGTCCGGCGGGCAGATCGAGCAGACGTGCGATGCCGTCGGGTGGGATCAAGACCGGTGGGGGGTGCCCGGCGCGTACCAGCCGGCAGGTACCGGCGGCCGGGTCGAGGACGCCGTACAGGCACGTGGCGATGACAGGGTCGTCCAGCTCCTGGAGGGTGCGGTCGAGATGGTGCAGAAGCTGGTCGGGCGGTAGGTGCAGATACGCCAGCGCGCGTACGGTCGTGCGCATCTGCCCCATCACCGCGGCGGCGGATATGCCGTGCCCCATCACGTCGCCGATGACGATGCTCGCCCTGCCCGCACCGAGATCGACCAGGTCGTACCAGTCTCCGCCCACCTCATTGACGTCCGAGGCGGGCTTGTAGCGGTGCGCGATCTCTATGCCCTCCGGGGGCTCAGGCCGCCGCAACATGCTCCGCTGCAGAGTGAGGGCGGTGTCGTGCTCACGGTGGTAGAGGCGGGCGTTGTCGATGCACAGGGCCGCATGGGAGGCCAGGTCGGTGACGACGTCGAGGTCACCGCTGTCGAACGGAGGGCTGTCGCCCTCGCGCAGCAGGGTGAGAGTACCGAAGACCAGGCCCCGGGCCACGAGAGGCACCATCAGCATGGAGTGCACGCCGTGTCGCAGGAGCCGCTCGGGGGTGGGCGTGTGCCGGGCCGCGGGAGCGATCGTGTCCGCGTCGATGAAGGGCAGCAGGAAGGGCCGCCGGTCGGTGAGCGCCTTCGCGTAGGGGGCGGCCGGGGGGAACCGGAGCAGGTGGCCCACCGGCGCCAGCAGGTCGGCGACCGCGGAGCCGTGGGCGGGGCTCTTGCCCAGCCGCACCATCTCGGACCCGCCGGCGAGCCCGTCGGCCGGCTCGCCCCCCTTGGTCACGTCGATCAGCACATCGACGGTAGCCGTCGAGGCGAGCCGGGGAACCACGATGGTGGTCAGTTCCTGACCCGTCCGTGCCACGTCGAGGGTCGTTCCGACCCGGATGGAGCTCTCGTTGAGCACCTCCAGCCGCTGTCGGCCCACCGCGGTGTCCGGAGCGCCGTTCTGGTGAGCGGTGACATCGATGATCGAGGCGCTGACCCCCAACGCGGTACCGGCGGGGTCGTCGATACGGAAGTAGGAGCAGAACCAGACCCGCTCCCGCTCCGAAGCCGGTGTGCGGCCGATCCGCCGAAAGTTGATCACTGGATGCCCGGTGACCAGCACTCGGCGCATCGCCGCCTCCATCTGGTCGCTGTTGACCCCGGGCAGCACCTCGCCCAGCCGCCGGCCCAGGTGTTCCTCCCGCGGAACACCGTTCATCGCCTCCAGAGCCGGATTCACCTGCTGGAAGCGCAGGTCGGCGTCGAACACCGCGAGCCCCACCGGGGAACCGGCGAAGAGTCCGTCCAGCAGCGCGTGCGCCCCTCGGACCTTCTGTGCCGCTCGCGCGTCCGCGGCGAGAAACAGCAGCCCCCGGCCGCCCTCGGCCTCGCCGAACATCGGGCACGCCCAGACCTCCAGCTCGACGAGCGAGCCGTTCTTGTGCCGGACCGGCACGGAGCCTGTCACACTGCGCCCCTCGGCTACCGCGCTGCGCAGGTCACGCCCGGCTTCCTGGTGCTCCGGCGCCACCAGCCCGATTCCGTCACGCCCCAGCACCTCGTCGGACGAGTACCCCAGCAGTGACTCGGCCGCCATGCCCCACTGCGTGATCCGTCCACCGTCGTCGGCAACGATCAGGGCGACGGACAGCGAGCCCCACCACGAGGCGGCGGAGAGGTCTGCCGCCACCCGCTGAGCACGCGTCTCCCGACCAGGCATCACTGTCATCCCATCCGGACGAGACAGCTTTGGTCTCAGTATCAACCTGCTAGTCGGATCCCGACAGCCCGCGCGGGGGAGATGTGTCGGCCTGTATGTCATTACATTCGCCGAAGGCAGGCCGGGCACCTCCCCCGTCCGACGCGCGAGTCGGCGTGTCATCGGACTGACCGCGACCCGGATGAAAGTGTCTCCGGATCTCGGCGCGGTGCTGGCACGACTGGAGGAGCGGGAACGCGAGATCACTGCGCAGGCCGAGACCACGCGGGAACAGATCACGCGGCTGACCGCACAACTCGACGAACTCGGCCGGGCCGCCGAAGGAGTCCGGATCACCCGCAAGACACTGCTGGGGCTGCCCGACCCGCAACCGCCCTCGCCGCCGGCACCGAGACTGCCGGACCATTCGGCCTACCAGCAGATCATGGCGGTGTTCACCGCGGCCGACCATCCGCTGCGTGCGCGGCAGGTGTGCGAGGCGATGGACGTGGCGGTCGCGCCCAACAACATCAACAACGTCCGCCTCAAGCTCAAGCGGCTGACCGGCCGCGGGATCCTGGCCGAGACCGAGCCAGGCTTGTTCACCCAGCCTCGGCCGTAGTCGACCGACGTCGCCACGACCTGCCCGCTTGCCCCGCACGAAACGAAGAATCGGGCATCAGGTCTCATACCGCCCTCTGACATGAACGTCTTTGACAAGGACTCCCGATAGGAGCTGAACATGCTCTTCATGAACAGTGCCTGGAATACCGTCCAGCCGAACAGGAACCCGAGACCGTACTCGCACAGGACGTCGGCCCACATCGGCAGGCCGATCCCCGAGGTGATCACCGCGGCGGCCAGGATGCCGATTCCGTCGCCGGCCACGCAGTGCATCGTGGAACCTACCACCTGCCGCCACTTCGCCGCGACGTAGAGCTCGTGGGTGCCCGGCAGTGGTTCCCGGCAACTGAGTACGTACAGCAACGCCCCGAACAGCCCGCTGAACGCGATGATGATTACGAAGCCCCACTTCATCACCGTGGCCTCCGGCGTCGTGCGGATGTCGATGGCCACGAACAGCACACCGAGCACGACTTGGATGAACCATAAGAGCATGACGCCTTCAAGCATCTTCGCCTCCCGACAGGCCGGTGCTCTCGATGCAGCGCCTCCCGACAGCACCTGACCCTGGCTGTCATCCAGCACCGACCTTGCCGCAGCAGAGCATGGGTCGGCGCAAAAGAGTGGACACCTGAAACACCCTCATTGAACGGCCTGGGTCGTGAGCGACGACTTCAAGCGTGAGGAAGCGCACGACTGACCGATGTCCACCTGCGGCGCCTCGGCGGGTTCGCTGTGCCGCACCGGGCAAGGGCCAGGTGGCCGCCAGTACCACTCGGTCCGCTTCCGCCAGGTGCCCAACTCTCCGCACCCGCGGCAAGACCATCGGCGGCGCCGGCGTCGCCGACCCCGACATGCTTGCCGTGGCCCTCCACTTGCGCGAGCACCACGAGCAGACGGCCGGAGTCTGCTCGCCGGCCACGCGCCGGATTCAGCCAATACTCCCAAGACCGACGCCGTGAGCACCGTGTATCTGGAGGGCCGGCCCATCGCTGTCCTGGCTCGCGAACACAGTGTCAGCCGCGGCGCCATCCGTACCGCCGTCGCCGACCTCATGCCCGAGCACACCGCCGCTGGCCGCTAAGACGCCCCGTCCCCGGAACTGCCGGTCACCCTCGACATGCCGGTTTATGTCGCCGAATTCCTGCGCACCACCGACGTAGAGCCCGCCGAGCGGGCCGCGCTCGACCAGGGCGTGATCGTATGGCGCGGCCAAGGCCATACCCTGCACGTCAGCGCCATCCCCTCCGTGCACCGTGGGCTCTTCGCCACTGCCAGTCCCTCGACGTCGCCCAAGGCGCTCCGATCGTCCCGGCGCAAGGCCTCACGCGAGTAACGAGAACCGCGTCAACGCCCTCGTGGCCGACACCCGGCACTGAAAGGCCGGGGGGCGGCCGGGCAGCGATCGCCGATCTTACTCATCGGGCGCCGCCGAGGCACTCTCCCGTCCGCCGGGCGCTGCGACACTCCGGACTACTCGACGAACAGCCTCCGCGCCGCCGCTTCCGCGTCAAACGCCTCAAGCCGGGACTGGGCGTCGGGCAGATGGTCACACATGGCCTCCAGGAGCACCCGGCCGAGCAGCATCGGGCCGCAGGCGGTGTCGAAGGCCAGCCCGGTACCCACGGCGGTCGGCAGCAGCACATCGCTGTGTACGGCTACCGGTGCGAAGGCGGAGTCGGCGACCGTAACGACGGTCAGCCCGCGCTTTCGGGCGTAGGCCAGCGCCTCCACCACCTCGCGCGGATGCCGCGGCAGCGCGAAGCACAGCAGCGCGCCCGCCCCGGCCCGTACCGCTCCGTCGATCCTGTCCATGAGCATCGAGCCGCCTTCGTCCAGGAGACGGACGTCGGGGTGCACCTTGGCGGCGAAGTAGCAGAAGCCGTATGCCTGGGAGGCGGCCGCCCGCAGGCCGAGGACCGGCAGCGGCGACGACGAGGCGAGCAGCCGCCCGGCCTCGGTCGCGGGCCCGGGGTCGGCCAGCGCCTCGGACAGGAGGCGCAGATTCTCCAGCTCGCCCGCCACCGCTTGCTGGTAAGCGTTGAACGTCCCCGACACCTCGTCCTCCTCGGCGGACGCCTCGCGCAGGTGGCGGCGCAGCGCCGGATAGCCTTCGAAGCCCAGCGCGGCGGCGAACCGGGTGACCGAGGGCTGACTCACCCCGGCCAGCTCGGCCAGCTCCACACTGGACATGAAGGGCACCGCGATGACGCTGCCCATCATGCTGTGGGCGATGCGCCGCTGGGTGGGGGTGAGCCGGTGGCCGTCGAGTAGTTCCCTCAGCCGCGCGGCCGCTGTGTCACTCATGCCCGTTCGTCCTCTTTCCTGCGGTCATCCCCACGCACCCGAAGCCCGGCCGGCCGGGCTTCGCACCCACCACGCCGTCATCCTGCCCGCCGGGGCACGCCGATGTCACCGGCGAGCTCCCGGAAGCCTCTGGAACCAGGAATTTACCCGAAGGTATTGAGAATCATTCACTCAAGGGTGACTCTGAATGGGCTTATGTAGCGCGACCGGAGCGAGCTGGGGTTCCGGTGCATACGTGCGCCCCCGGTCCGCTGGGCCGGTCGGGTCCTGGGGGAGCGGCCCCTCGCACTGCCCACGACCGGCCCTCGCGGCCGGTGCCACGCACAGGACGGAGAGATCCATGGCCGATTCCCTTGTCGAGCGGCGTTCCATCGACGTCGTACCGGACGAGGAGCGCCACGGCACGGCGTTCTCGCAGTTCACCCTCTGGCTGGGTGCCAACCTCCAGATCACCACGGTGGTCACCGGCGCCCTGGCCGTGGTCTTCGGCGGCGACGTGGTCTGGTCGCTGGTCGGTCTGCTCGCGGGCAATCTGCTCGGCGGCGCGGTGATGGCCCTGCACTCGGCGCAGGGCCCTCGGCTCGGTCTGCCGCAAATGATCTCGTCGAGAGCTCAGTTCGGGGTGCGCGGGGCGGTGGTGCCGCTGGTGCTGGTGGTCGTCATGTACATCGGCTTTTTCGCCAGCGGCTCGGTGTTGGCCGGGCAAGCGGTTGGCAAGCTCACCCACCTTGGACCGGTGCCGGGCATCCTGATCTTCGCGCTGGTCACCGGCGTGATGGCGATCATCGGCTATCGGGTCATCCATGCCTTGGGCCGGGTGGCGAGTGTGATCTGCGCGCTCGCCTTCATCTATCTCGGGATCCGGCTGCTGAACCGGATCGACCTCGGTGCGGTCCTGCAACAGCACAGCTTCGCACTGCCGATGTTCCTGCTGGCCATGTCGCTCTCGGCATCCTGGCAACTGGCGTTCGGACCGTACGTCGCCGACTACTCGCGTTACCTGCCGCGCACCACCTCGACGCGGGCCACGTTCTGGTGGACCCTGTCCGGTACCGCCCTGGGCGCGCAGTGGTCGATGAGCTTCGGTGTGCTGGTCGCCGCCACCGCCGGTACGGCCTTCACCGGTGACGAGGTGGGGTACGTGGTGGGACTCGGGGGCACCGGCCTCATCGCGTCGTTGCTGTACTTCGTCATCGCCCTGGGCAAGTTGACCATCAATGTGCTCAACACCTACGGCGGCTTCATGTCGATCGTGACGAGCATCACTGGATTCCGCGGCGGGAGGGACATCTCGCCCCGCGGCCGTACGGCGTACATCGCGGTGATCATGGTTGCCGGCACGGTCGTCGCGCTGGCGGGACGCAACTCCTTCCTGCACACGTTCGCCGACTTCCTGCTGTTCCTGCTGGCGTTCTTCACCCCGTGGTCGGCGATCAACCTGGTCGACTACTACCTGCTCTCCCGGGAGCGCTACGACCTGCCCGCCCTGAACGACCCGGATGGCCGCTACGGCGGCTGGCGCTGGGACGCGCTGACCGTCTACGGCGTGGCGCTGATCGCCCAGTTCCCCTTCCTCGCAACCAGCTTCTACACCGGTCCGCTGGTCGCTCCACTGGGCGGCGCAGACATCTCGTGGATCGTCGGTCTGGTGGTCCCGGCGGTGCTGTACGGCTTGCTGGGTTCGCGACGCCACCGTCCGGTGGTCGTCACGAGTGTCGGCGAGGACGCCGACGGTCGGGGGGACAGTAACGACACGGCGGATGCCGCGGAGACTTCGGACGCCCTCACGGGCAGGGGGTCGGCGAAGATCGCGCCGTAGCCCGAGGAGAGGGAAGGCAGACTGCCCTGAGCCGCAGCTCCGTCGGCAGTTCAGGACCTTGACCAATGGCCGGTCAGAGCCTGCCTGGCGGATCTTGTCACCGCCAGGCAGGCTCTAACCGGCCATGTTTCTCTACCCGGTTGGGAGTGTGCGCCTGGAGCACGGGTGTACGTCGCTCGCCGGGCCGGTGCCATGTCGCTCCGCCAACGTGTCAAGCCCCCCGCTGTCGTTGCGCACCGATGCTTCCATCGCCCTGATCGTGGCCGTCATGTTCCGCCGCAACTGGGCCAGCCGTTCCCGCAAGATGGCCTCGGCGCGGTCAGGTTCGGCGCGCTGCGCCATGCGTACGCCGCTGTCACCCGCCCCGTGCGTGAAGGACTGGCAGACCACGGTCGCATCCGGCCGGTCGGCCTCTCGCAAGTCGTAGCGCCAGTGGGCCAGGGGCGGGGAGGTCTCGGGATCCTCGCCGTACACGGCCCAGCCGAACGCGTACGGTGCCTCCGCTACGGTGACCAGACACAGCACCTCGGTGACGAGTCCGTTGGGGAACCGGTTACGGGCTTCGAACCACGCATCCGTTGCGGGTCCGGACGCACCACCCAGCCAGCCGGAGTAGACACACTCCGGACTCCACTCGAGTCGACCGTCCCGCGGCCGCCCGGGGCCTCAGGATGCCGGTGATGAGCCTGCTCCGGGCTTCCCCGGCTTCCGCGAGTTCTGAGACTTCCGCTCATCTGTCGGTTCGCCGCCCCGATTGGCCCAACACCACCGACCGTCCCGGCCCCGCCCGTGCCAGGCTCAGTTCCGTTGCGCCGTATCCGGTCGGTCCCCGGCCGATCGGCCCCGGACTGGGCGGAGGACAGGATGCTGCTGAGCCTTCAGGAGCGCGAGCGCCTGATGATTTACACGGCCGCCAAGCTCGCCGAGGAACGACGGGAACGCGGACTCAAGCTGAACCTCCCGGAGGCGACGGCGGTCATCTCCGCCTTCCTCCTCGAAGGGGCCCGCGACGGACGGACGAAGGCCGAACTCCAGGACGCGGGACGCGGTGTGCTGCGTCGCGAAGAGGTGATGGACGGCGTGGCCGACATGCTGGCCCAGGTGCAGGTCGAGGCCACCTTCCTCGACGGCACCAAGCTGATCGCCGTACAGGGACCGATCCAGTGAGCGAGCGGTAGCAGCGCCCCGGCAGTGGCAAGTCACTCGTGCCCGGCTCCGGCAAGGGCGACGCGACCGGTCTGGTACAGCCCGGGGCGGAGTCGGCCGATCTGCCCGGCGCCCCCGGCCAGATCATCTACGGCTCCGGTTCGGTCACCATCAACGCCGGCCGTCCCGTCACCAGGCTCTCGGTCGTCAACACGGCCGATCGCCCGGTCAGCGTCGGTTCGCACTACCACTTCGCCGAAGTCAACCCGGCGCTGCGCTTCGAGCGGGAGCGGGCCTGGGGGCATCGGCTGAACATCCTGGCGGGCGGCATGCAGCGCTTCGACCCCGGTGCCACCGTGGAGGTCGAACTCGTGCCCCTGGCCGGCCGGCGCGTCGTGCGCGGGCTGCGCGGTGAATGCGGAGGGCCGCTCGATGACTGAGATCGACCGTCGCAGCTACGTCGCCTCACTCGGTCCCACCAAGGGCGACCGCATCCGGCTCGCCGACACCGACATCCTCATCGAAGTGGAGGAGGACCGGTGCGTCGGCGGCGACGAAACCGTCTTCGGCGGCGGCAAGTCGGGGCGGGAGTCGCAGGGGCAGTCCCACGCCACCCGGGCCGACGGTACCCCGGACCTGGTGATCGGCGGCGTCGTGGTGCTGGACCACTGGGGTGTCGTCAAGACCGACGTCGGCATCCGTGACGGCAGGATCGTCGCGCTCGGTAAGTCCGGCAACCCCGACATCATGGACGGCGTCCACCCCGACCTCGTCATCGGACCCTCCACCGAGATGGTCAACGGCAGCGGACTGATCATGACCGCCGGCACGGTCGACACGCATGTGCACTTCGTCTCGCCCGACATGTCGATCGTGGCCCTGGAGGCCGGCACCACGACCCTCGTTGGCGGCGGCACCGGTCCGACCGACGGCTCAAAGGCGGCCCTGGCCACGCCGGGCGGCTGGTGGATGGACCGCATGCTGGAGGGGTTCGAGCCGTGGCCGGTCAACGTGCTGTTCCTGGGACGGGGCAGCACGGTCAACGAGGAGTCGCTCTGGGAGCAACTGCGCTCCGGGATGGGCGGCTTCAAGGTTCACGAGGACTGGGGCGCCACACCGGCCGTCATCGACACCGCGCTGCGCGTCGCGGACGCCGCCGGTGTGCAGGTGGCGATCCACAGCGACACCCTCAACGAGGCCGGCTTCGTCGAGGACATGTTGCGCGCGGTCAACGGCCGTACGTTTCACGCCTTCCACACCGAGGGCGCGGGCGGCGGCCACGCCCCGGACATCATCCGCATCGCGGGAGAGCCCTGCGTCCTGCCGTCCTCGACCACACCGACTCGTCCCTTCACGGTCAACACCGCCGACGAGCAGCTCGACATCTGCCTGATCGCGCATCACCTGAACCCGCATGTGCCGGCCGAACTCGCCTTCGCCGAGAGCCGTGTGCGGGCGTCCACCATGGCGGCGGAGGACATCCTCCAGGACATGGGCGCGATCTCCGCGATGACCTCCGACGCTCAGGCCATGGGGCGGCTCGGCGAGGTGGTGCGGCGGACCTGGCAGACCGCGCACGTCATGAAGAAGCTGCGC
Source organism: Streptomyces sp. NPDC058534 (assembly GCF_042717365.1). Lineage (NCBI taxonomy): Bacteria > Bacillati > Actinomycetota > Actinomycetes > Kitasatosporales > Streptomycetaceae > Streptomyces > Streptomyces sp. NPDC058534. The sequence continues at coordinate 44,175 of NZ_JBHXNW010000056.1, read as the reverse complement.
GGCTCGCTGCCGGGGGACGGCCCGGCCGACAATCACCGCGCCCGCCGCTACGTCGCCAAGTACACCATCGTGCCCGCGGTCATCCACGGCATCGAGCACGAGGTCGGCTCGGTCGAACCGGGCAAGCTCGCCGACCTCGTCCTGTGGGAGCCGGCGCTGTTCGGCGTGCGCCCCACGGCGGTCTACAAGTCGGGCATGGCCGCGATGGCGCTGCTCGGCGACCCCAACGCCGCGGTGCCCACCCCGCAGCCGGTGCTGCCCCGGCTGGGCTACAACGTGCACACCAGGGCGGCAGGGGCGACGAGCGTGGCGTTCGTCGCACCCGCCGCGATCGAGGACGGGCTGGCCGGCCGGCTGGAGCTCAACCGCAGGCTCGTCCCGGTGGAGAACATGCGGCACCGGACCAAAGCCGATCTGCCGGAGAACGACGCGCTGCCCACCATCGAGGTCGACCCCGACACGTTCACCGTACGCATCGACGGAGAGGTCGTCGACCACGAGCCGGCCACCGAACTGCCGATGAACCACCGGTACTTCCTGTTTTGACCAGACTCCACGCCCCTGCCACCGGGAACGCCGCTCTGCTGATGCTGGCGGACGGACGTTTCCCCGCGGGCAGCCACGCGCACTCCGGCGGCCTGGAGGCGGCCGTCGCGGCGGGCCGCGTCGCGGACATCGGCACACTGGAGGCGTTCCTCCGGGGACGGGTGGCCACCAGCGGAACCACCGCCGCCGCCTTCGCCGCCGCGGCCTGCGCGGCGTTCAGCGACGGACCGCCACAAGCCGGCGCCGACAGCCGGATCGCCGTACTCGACACGGAGTTCGAGGCACGCACGCCCTCGCCCGCACTGCGCGCCACCTCCCGGAAGCTCGGCCGCCAGTTGCTGCGCGCGGCCCGGACGATCCGGTCGAACCCCGAACTCGACGCGCTTGCCACCACCCTGCCCGGAGGACCGCACCAGCCCCTCGCCCTCGGCGCCGCGGCGTGGAGCCTGGGACTCGGTCCGCATGCCGCGGCGTCAGCCGCCCTGCACGACGCCGTCACCGGACCCGCCACGGCCACTGTCCGGCTGCTGGGGCTGGATCCCTTCGCCGTGCAAGCCGTCCTCGTCCGACTGGCCCCGGACCTGGACGGTCTCGCCGCCGCGGCCGCCGGCAACGCCCACGCGCCCGCCGACGACCTGCCGTCACACGGCGCCCCCCAGCTCGACATCTCCGCCGAACTCCACGCCACCTGGGAGGTGCGTCTCTTTGCGTCCTGACCGACACGACTCCGAAGAAGGGCCCACACACGGCCACCCGAATCCCGGCACGGGGAGACTCCACCGGACACCCGGACGGCCACTGCGGATCGGCCTCGGCGGGCCGGTGGGCTCCGGCAAGACCGCGCTGGTGGCGGCGCTGTGCCGGACCCTGGCCGACGAACTCCAACTGGCCGTGGTCACCAACGACATCTACACCACCGAGGACGCCGACTTCCTGCTCCGCAACGGCGTGCTGCCCGCGGAGCGCGTCCGTGCGGTCGAGACCGGCTGCTGCCCTCACACCGCCATCCGTGACGACATCTCCGCGAACCTCGAAGCCGTCGAAGACCTGGAACGGAGCCTGCCGCCGCTGGACCTGATCCTCATCGAGAGCGGCGGGGACAACCTCACGGCCACGTTCAGCCACGGGCTGATCCACCACCAGATCTTCGTCATCGACGTCTCCGGCGGCGACAAAGTACCCCGCAAGGGCGGACCCGGTGTCACCGCCTCCGACCTGCTGGTCATCAACAAGACGGACCTCGCCTCCCAGGTGGGCGCAGACCTGTCGGTGATGGCGCGCGACGCCAAGGACAAGCGCGGCGACCTCCCCGTCTGCTTCCTGTCCCTCGTCGAGGACCCCACGGCCCGCCAGGTCACGGCCTGGGTACGTGGGCGGCTGAGCGACGGCGGGTGAGGGGCGACCATGACCCAGGCGTCGGCCAGGCTCGCCACCGAACTTGCTCTGTCCGATGCCGGGCGGGCCCGTACCCGGATCTCCGTGCTCCGATCCGGCTGGCCGCTGATGCTGCGCACCACCGCACTCCTTGCCCCGACCCCCGTCACCGCCTGGGCATGCCGCACGGCTGACGCGGCCCGCGTACACGTGGCAGCAGGCGCCGCCGGGCCACTCGGCGGCGACCTGCTGCACCTGGACGTCAGCGTCGGGCCCGGCAGCGCCCTCGTTCTCGGCGAGATCGCTCCCACGCTTCTGCTGCCGGGAACCTACGACGACGAGTCACGCCTGGACGTGCGGATCCACGTGGGCACGGACGCGACCTTGGCCTGGCTCCCGGAACTGGTGATCGCCGCGCAGGGCTGCCGACACGTCACCGACGTCCGGGTCGTGCTCGAACGCGGTGCCCGGTTCGTACTGCGAGAGGAGGTGCTGTTCGGTCGGCACGGTGAGTCTCCGGGCCGCTACCGTCAGCGGGTACGCGTCGAGACAGAGCACGGTCCGGTCTACGACCAGGAACTCGGAGCGGGACCTACGGCACCCGGGTGGGACGGTCCCGCCATCACCTCGGGCCACCGAACCGCCGGCACACTGCTCGTCGCGGACCCGGCCCTGACATCCGGCGAGGTCGGGCACGCGTCACTGCGTGATCCCGACACCGCTGTCATGGCGCTGCCAGGTGCGGGCGGACTACTGGTCAGCGCCCTCGCCGCCGACACGACGACGCTGCGCCGGCGTCTCGACCGGGCTGCTGCCCATCTCCTCACCGGGACGGATCAGCAGTCTCCGACCGCCCAGGCGCCTGATGCGACCCGCGTCGGGCAGGACCAACCGAGGAGCGGGCCCGCTCGCCTGCCCTGACGTGCCCCGCTATCTCCCCCAGCGCACCGAGTTCCAGGCCGGGAAGAAGACCTCCACCCGGGGTGTCAACGGCAGTTGCCTCGTCCCGACGCCGCGTGCCGAACGAGGGGAGAAGGGGGGGCGTCGCGTCCTGGCCGCCGGAGTGAAAGATCGACCAAGCCTGCGAGGACCCTCTGCTACCAGCCGCATTCACACGGTGAGACCGAGCAGCACGTCGCCCGCGGCCTCGCGGTGGATGTTCATCGTCGCCGACAGGGAGTCACAGCGCCGCGACCTGCCGAACGACCATGGCAGGGACGACATCCCGCTCATCGTGCAGGACGCCCGCTTCGATTCCAGGGGCGCTGTCGTCCGGCCGCGTCTGCGTGGTCCGTATGAAGCCGGGTGACGACACGATGCCCCGCGGCTGCCCGACCGAGGGGCAGGACGTTCCAGATGCGGGACACCAGTATCAACGGCAGAAGAAGGGCCGGGTGCCGCAGCACCCGTCCGGCGTGCACTCTGCTAACGGGCCGCCGCGGCTCCGCCGAGCGTTTCGCGCAGCCGGGCCGCCTCCTGGTCGAGATGATGCAGCAGCGCTTGCAGAGCTGGCGTGCACGTGCGGTGGGCCGCCTCGGTGGTGCCCACCGTGCGGCCCACCGAGGGCAGGTCGGCCGGCAGCGCGGTGAGGCGCTCGTCGTCGCGCAGGACCAGCTCGGGCAGCAGCGCCACCATGTCCGTCTGCAGGAGCAGCGCCCGCATGGTGAGGATGGACGTGCATTCGACCCGGTCCGCGGGCAGGGCGAGACCCCGGTCTGCGAACAGGGTGCCGAGCTCCTGGCGCAGGGCGGTCTGCTCGACCGGCAGGATCCACGGGAACTCAAGGGCATCCGTGAGCGTCATCCCATCGGCACCCAGCAGGGGGTGCCCCGACCGGACGGCGAGCCTGATGGGCTCCCGGTACAGCATCCTCTGGCGCAGCCCGTCCCCCTCTTCGAGCGCCGGTCCCACCCGGCCGACGATGACGTCCAGCTCGCCTCCCAGCAGCGCCGGGTGGAGGACGTCCAGCGTCCCCTCCCGCACGACAACCGTGAGCCGCGGCCGTTCCCGCTTGAGCCGGGCGATCGCCCGGGGCAGCAGCACGTTGGAGCCGGCGAGCAGAGTGCCCACGGTCACCGTGCCCTCTTGGCCCTGCCGCAGCGAGGTGAGGTGCTCCCCGGCCCGTCGCACCTCGGCGACCACCGCGCGGGCGTGCTCTGCCAGTGCCTCGCCGTACACGGTCGGCCGCATGCCGCGCGGCACACGGACGAAGAGCGGCACGTCGGCGATCTTCTCCAGCTCGCGGAGGGTGCGGGTCGCGGCGGGCTGGGTGAGGTGAAGTGTCTCGGCTGCCCGCACCACGCTGCCGTGCTCGACGATCGCGACGTGCAGGGTCAGGTGCCGGAACTTCAGACGGCCGTCCAGGAGGTCCATGGGGGCGGGCTCCTTCCTGGGGCTGCGGGCGAACCGCAGCATACCCAGATCGATATATGAAGCGCATTAATCGGCATTGGATCGGCATAGCCAGATGGGCGCATGCTACCCGCACGCTCCGGGGCACAGATCCGAGTCCCCGGCCTGGCAACGGAGGTCTGCAAGGTGAGCTCACCCGTGCGGCACTACACAGGAGGCAGGTTCGACGCGTCCGGCGTGCCGTTCCCGCTGGTCGACCCGGTCTGCGGGGGCACCGTCGGCGAGGTGCCCGCGGCCCCCCGGGAGCTGGTCGACCGCGCGGTGCACGCCGCCCGGGGAGCACTGCGCGGGCCGTGGGGCTCCTGGAGCCCGGCGGAGCGGTCGCGGATGCTGTACCGGATCGCCGACGGCATCGAGCGGCGCTTCGAGGAGTTCGTCGCCGCCGAGTGCGCCGACACCGGCAAGCCCCGCGACCTCGCCTCGACCGTCGACATCCCGCGGGCGATCGCCAACTTCCGCTCGTACGCCGACCTCCCGGCCGGACGGAGCGAACAGTCCTGGCACACCGTCACCCCGGACGGCCGCGGCGCGCTGAACTACACCGTGCGCAAGCCGCTCGGCGTGGTGGCGGTGATCTCGCCGTGGAACCTGCCGCTGCTGCTGCTCACCTGGAAGGTGGCCCCCGCCCTCGCCATGGGCAACACGGTGGTCGCCAAGCCCTCCGAGCTCACGCCCAGCACCGCCTGTCTGCTGGCGGAGGTGATGGCCGAGGCGGAACTGCCGGCGGGGGTCTTCAACCTCGTCCACGGCGGCGGCGCGGACGCGGCCGGGCAGTGGCTCACCGAGCACCCCGGGGTGGACGCGATCGCCTTCACCGGGGAGTCGCGCACCGGCTCCGCGATCATGCGGGCCGCGGCGGCGCGGCTGGCCCCGGTCTCGTTCGAGCTGGGTGGCAAGAACGCCGGGCTGGTCTTCGCCGACGCGGATCTCGAGCAGGCGGTGGCAGGCACCCTCCGCTCGGCGTTCACCCACAGCGGGCAGGTGTGCCTGTGCACCGAGCGGGTGTACGTGCAGCGGCCGGTCTTCGACGCGTTCGCCGAGGCGCTGGCCAGTGGCGCGAAGGCGCTGAACGGCTACGGCCCGATGATCTCCGCCGCCCACCGCGACAAGGTGCTGGGCCACCTCGCCAAGGCCGCCGCCGACGGCGACGTACTGGCGGGCGGCCGGGCACCGCGCTTCTCGGACGAGCGGGACGGCGGCTTCTGGGTGTTGCCCACCGTGCTGGCCGGGCTGCCGGAGGACCATCCGGCCGTACGGGAGGAGATCTTCGGACCGGTCGTACATCTGGCGCCGTTCGACACCGAGGAGGAGGCGCTGGCCCTGGCCAACGGCAGTCCGTACGGCCTGGCCGCCACGGTGTGGACCGGTGACGTGAGCCGCGCGCACCGCGTCGCCCCCGCCCTTGACGTCGGCATCGCCTGGGTCAACACCTGGAACCTGCGCGACCTCCGTACGCCGTTCGGCGGCGTGAAGGCATCCGGGATCGGCCGCGAAGGCGGCGACCACTCCCTCGACTTCTTCTCCGAGCCGATGAATGTGTGCGTGAAGCTGTGAGTGCAGTCAACGAAGCCGTGGCGCAGGCCGCCGAGCGCATTGACGAGGCACGCCGTAGCGGGATCCCGTGCGATCCCGTCCGCGACCTCCTCCCGTCCGGCGACCTGGACGCCGCCTATGCCGTCCAGTCCGCCCTCACCGATCGCCGTCTCGCCGAGGGACGCCGGGTCACCGGCTGGAAGATCGGCCTGACCTCGGCGTCGGTGCAGGCGCAGCTCGGCGTCGACACCCCCGACTTCGGCGCGCTGATGGACGACACCGCAGTGCCGGACGGCGCCGAGATCGGCTGGGGTTCGGTGCTCCAGCCCAAGGCCGAGGCCGAGGTCGCCCTGGTGCTGGAGCACGATCTGATCCACGAGCGGCACACCGTGGCCGATGTGATCCGGGCGACCGCCTTCGTGCTGCCCGCCATCGAGGTGGTCGGCAGCCGGATCCGAGACTGGGACATCACGGCCGTCGACACCATCGCCGACAACGCCTCCAGCGGCGCGTACGTCCTGGGCACCCGTCCGGTAACCCTGCGGGAACTCGACCTGCGGACCGCCGGCATGGTCTTGGAGCGCCGCGGCGAGCCCGTCTCCACCGGCGTGGGCGCCGCCTGTCTCGGCAACCCGCTGCACGCCGCGGTCTGGCTGGCCGACACGCTCGTGCGGCTCGGCCGCCCGCTGCGGGCCGGGGACACCGTGCTCACCGGCGCGCTCGGGCCCATGACGGCCGTAGAGCCCGGCGACGTTGTCGAAGCCCGCCTCGACGGTCTTGGCTCGGTGCGCGCGGCCTTCGGGCGCACCGGACAGGAAGGGGATGCCCGATGAACATCACGGCACTGGCCGACTCCCTCGACGCCGCCGCGCGGGACGCACGCCCGCTCCCCGGCGGCGGCAGCGGGCTGAACGACCCCGACGAGGCATACGAGGTCCAGAACGCCCTGGTATCGCGGCGGGTGGCCCGAGGCGAGCGGCTCACCGGCTTCAAGCTGGGCTTCACCAGCCTCGCCAAGATGCGGCAGATGGGGGTGGCCGACCTGATCCACGGGCGGCTGACGGACCGGATGGAGATCCCCGACGGAGGACGGTACGACGCCTCCGGGCTGATCCATCCCCGCGTCGAACCCGAGGTGGCCTTCCTCCTCGGCGACACGCTGCGCCCGGGCGCCGACCCCGCGGCAGCGGTCGCGGCGGTGGCTCCCGCGCTGGAGGTCATCGACTCCCGCTACGACGGCTTCCGGTTCTCCCTCCCCGAGGTGATCGCCGACAACACCTCCGCCGCGGGCTACGCCGTGGGGCCATGGAGCGCCCCGGCCGATCTGGGCAACCTCGGCGTCCTGCTGGAACTCGACGGGCGCCTGGCGCAGGCCGGTTCCACGGCGGCGATCCTCGGGCACCCGCTGCGCGCCCTCGCCGCCGCGGCCCGGCTCGCCGGCTCACTGGAACCCGGCACCGTGATCCTCGCCGGCGCGGCGACGGCCGCCGTGCCGCTGGCGTCCGGCACGCATGTACGGGCCACGGTCGCGGGCCTCGGCACCGTCCAGTTCACCACCGAGGAGCCAGCGTGATCGTGCCCGGCGCCGCCCCGCCCCGCGGCCGGTTCCCCCACCTCAGGCGCGCGGGCGACCTGGTCTTCGTGTCCGGTACGAGCTCGCGCCGCCCGGACGGCAGCTTCGCCGGCGCGAGTGCGGACGCGATGGGCGTGACGGACCTCGACATCCGCGCCCAGACACGGGCCGTGCTCGACAACATCGCGAGCCTGCTGGCCGCGGCCGGCGGGAGCCTCGACGACCTGGTGTCCGTCACCGCGTACCTGATCAGCATGAACGACTTCGGCGGTTACAACGAGGTCTACGCCGAGTATTTCGACGAGACCGGCCCCAGCCGCACCACCGTCGCCGTCCACCAGCTTCCCCACCCCCACCTGCTGATCGAGATCAGCGCCGTAGCCCACCTGCCGCAGACCGAGGAGCCGCGCCGATGACCATGAACCCATTCAACCTGCAGTCCTGGATCGAGGAGCACCGCCACCTGCTCAAGCCGCCGGTCGGCAACGTCCAGATCTGGCAGGACGCCGATCTGATGGTGACCATCGTGGGCGGCCCCAACCGTCGTACCGACTTCCACGACGACCCGATCGAGGAGTTCTTCTACCAGCTCAAGGGCGACATGGTCCTGCGGGTCATGGAGGAGGACGGGCAGCCGCCGCGCGACATCCACATCCGCGAGGGTGACGTCTTCCTCGCCCCGTCGCACCTGCGGCACTCCCCGCAGCGGCCGGAGGAGGACAGCATCGGGCTGGTCGTCGAGTTCGCCCGGCCCGAGGGGCAGCGTGACGCCTTCGAGTGGTACTGCATGGAGTGCCACCACCTGGTGCATCGCAGCGAACTGCAGCTCACCTCGATCGTCGACGACCTGCCGCCGGTGTTCAGCGCGTTCTACGCCGACGAAGCCGCCCGCACCTGCGGAAACTGCGGTGCGGTGCACCCGGGTAAGGACTGGCCCGAGGAGCTGCGTCCACGTACCCGCCGCGACGAGGCGGGCGAGGCATGACCGTCGTCGACATCCACGCCCACGTCTTCCCGCAGATCGGCCGCGCCGAGTCCCGGGCTGTCACCGGCTCCGACGACGGCCCCTGGCTGCGCACCGGCGACGGCCCGGACACCGGGATGATGATGGCCGGGGCCGCCGAGTACCGGCCGGTGGGCCGTACCCTGTGGGACCCGGCGGAGCGTGTCGCCGACCTGGACCGGCTCGGCGTGGACATCCAGGTGCTCTCCAGCACCCCGCTGATGTTCGGCTACGGGCTGGAACCCGAGCGGGCCGCCGACTGGTGCCGGATGGTCAACTCCCGGCTCCTGCAGTACAGCTGGTACGCCCCCCACCGGCTGGCCCCGCTGTGCCAGGTGCCGCTCCAGGACACCGAGCTGGCCTGCGCCGCGCTCACCGAGGCGATGCGCCAGGGCTTCCACGGCGTCCACATCGGCAACCACCTCGGCGACCGCGACCTCGACCACGGCGCACTGCTGGAGTTCCTCACGCACTGCGCCGGCGAGAACGCGGCCGTCCTGGTCCACCCCTGGGACCTGCCCGCCGGCCCCCGCTTCTCGCGCTACATGCTGGCCTGGCTCGCGGGCATGGCCGGCGAGACCCACCTGACCATCCTGTCGCTGATCCTCTCCGGCGCCTTCGAGCGCCTGCCGGCGTCGCTGCGGCTGCTGTTCGCCCACGGCGGCGGCAGCTTCCCGTATCTGCTGGGCCGGGCCGAGAACGCCTGGCACCGCCGCGACATAGTGCGCGCCGACAGCCCGCACCCGCCCTCGCACTACACCGATCGCTTCTCCGTCGACTCCGCCGTCTTCGACCCGGGCGCGCTGCGGCTGCTGGTGGACGTGATGGGTGCCGAGCGGGTGCTGCTCGGCTCCGACCATCCCTTTCCTCTTGGCGAAGAGGAGATCGGCCGGCTGGTACAGGAGAGCACGCTCACCCCCGAGGAGCAGGCGGCCGTCCTCGGCGGCAACGCCGTCCGCTTCTTCAACCTTGCTCCGCTTGCGAAGGAGGCTGTTCGATGAAGGCAGCCGTGATCGGATCGGGCAACATCGGCACCGATCTGCTCATCAAGATCATCCGAGGCTCGGGGGACATCACCGCCGCCGCGATGATCGGCATCGACCCCGAGTCGGAGGGGCTCGCACGGGCCCGTCGGCTCGGGGTGCCCACCAGTGCGGACGGAGTGGCCGGGCTGCTGGCGCTCGACGGGTTCGACGACATCGACATCGTCTTCGACGCCACCTCCGCCGCCGCCCACCATCGCAACGCGGCCGCGCTCGCCCCGTACGGCAAGACGATCGTCGACCTCACCCCGGCGGCCATCGGCCCGTACGTCGTCCCGCCCGTCAACCTCGACGAGCATCTGGACGCCCGCAACGTCAACATGGTCACCTGCGGTGGCCAGGCCACCATCCCGGTCGTCGCCGCCGTCTCGGCGGTGGCACCGGTCCACTACGCGGAGATCGTCGCCTCGATCGCCTCGCGGTCGGCGGGACCGGGCACGCGGGCCAACATCGACGAGTTCACCGAGACCACCTCCCGCGCGCTGGAGCAGGTGGGCGGCGCCGCCCGCGGCAAGGCGATCATTGTGCTCAACCCGGCGGAGCCGCCGCTGCTGATGCGCGACACCGTGCACTGCGTCGTCGACGACTGCGACACGGAGCGGGTGGCCGCCTCCATCCACGCGATGGCCGCGTCCGTCGCCGCGTATGTGCCCGGTTACCGGCTCAAGCAGGAGCCGCAGTTCCGCAAGCCGGCCGCCGACGACCCGCTGGCGCGGCTCGCCGGGGGCGGCCGGCTGCTGGTCTCCGTCTACCTGGAGGTCGAGGGCGCCGCCCACTACCTCCCGGCCTACGCCGGAAACCTCGACATCATGACCTCCGCCGCGCTGCGCACCGCCGAGCGCCTGGCCGAACGGAGCCCGGTCCGATGACCCAGGTCTACGTCCAGGACGTCACCCTGCGCGACGGCATGCACGCCGTGTCGCACCGCTACACCGTCGATCAGGTCCGGGCGATCGCGGCCGCGCTGGAAGCCGCGGGCGTCGACGCCGTCGAAGTCGCCCACGGCGACGGCCTGTCCGGCTCGTCGGTCACCTACGGCCCCGGCGCGCACACCGACTGGGAGTGGCTGGAGGCGGCGGCCGACGTGCTCAGCCGGGCCAGGCTCACCACCCTGCTGCTGCCCGGCATCGGCACCGCCGATGACCTGCGCCGCGCCCATGCCCTCGGCGTCACGTCCGTCCGCGTCGCCACGCACTGCACCGAGGCGGACATCTCCGCCCAGCACATCGACCTGGCCCGCGAGCTGGGCATGGACGTGTCGGGTTTCCTGATGATGTCCCACCTGGCGCCGCCGGCCGAACTGGCCGCCCAGGCCCGCCTCATGGAGTCGTACGGTGCGCACTGCGTCTACGTCACCGACTCCGGCGGCCGGCTGACCATGGACGGCGTGCGGGAGAGGGTCCGCGCCTACCGCGACGCCCTCGACCCGGCCACCGAGATCGGCATCCACGCCCACCACAACCTCGGCCTCGGCGTGGCCAACAGCATCACGGCGGTGGAGGCGGGCGCCCACCGCGTGGACGCCTCGCTGGCCGGGCAGGGCGCGGGCGCCGGAAACGCGCCGCTGGAGCCGGTGGTGGCGGTGTTCGACCTGATGGGCTGGGAGCACGGCTGCGACCTGTTCCCGCTGATGGACGCAGCGGAGGAGCTCGTACGGCCGACGCAGGACCGGCCCGTGCGGGTGGACCGGGAGACGTTGACGCTCGGCTACGCCGGGGTGTACTCCAGCTTCCTGCGGCACGCCGAGACCACGGCCCTGCGCCACGGTCTCGACACACGCGACCTACTGGTCGAGGCGGGGGCCCGGCGGCTGGTCGGCGGGCAGGAAGACCTCCTCACGGACATAGCGCTCGATCTCGTCCAGGCCCGCGGCGCCGCCGGCCCCGCCCCCATCTCATCCACTGACGGAGTGCCCTCATGCTGACCGATCGCGCCGCCGCACTGGACGCCGCCGACCCGCTCGCGCACGTCCGCGACCGCTTCCTCCTCCCCGAGGGGACCGTGTATCTCGACGGCAACTCCCTCGGCGCCCTTCCCGCCGCCGTCCCACAGGCGCTCGAGGACGCCGTGCACCGCCAGTGGGGCACCGACCTGATCCGCTCCTGGAACGGCAACGGCTGGTGGGAGGCGCCGGTGCGCACGGGCGACGCCGTCGGCCGGCTGGTCGGCGCGGCCCCCGGTCAGGTGGTGGCCGGGGACTCCACCAGTGTCCAGCTGTTCAACACCTTGCTCGCCGCCGCCCGGCTGCGCCCCGGCCGCCGGCTGCTCCTGACCGACCCGGACCACTTCCCCACCGACCAGTACATCGCCGACTCGGTGGGCCGGCTGCTCGGGCTGGAGGTCCGCAGGGTGCCCGCGCGGGAGGCCGCCGCGGTGCTGGCCGCCGAGGGTGAGAACGTCGCGGTCGCCGCCTACGCCCCGGTGGACTACCGCACCGGGGAGCTGTACGACATGGCAGCGCTCACTGCCGCCGCGCACGCCGCCGGGGTCCTGATGCACTGGGACCTGTGCCACGCCGCGGGCGCCATGCCCATCGGACTCGACGCCATGCAAGCCGATTTCGCGGTCGGCTGCGGCTACAAGTACCTCTCCGGGGGCCCGGGCGCCCCGGCCTTCGCGTATATCGCGCGCCGCCACCAGCGGGACTTCGACCACCCCATCACCGGCTGGCACGGACACGCGGAGCCGTTCGCGATGTCCGGCACGTACACGCCCGCACCGGACATCACCCGGGCCAGGATCAGCACCCCGCCGCTGCTGTCGCTGCTGGGCCTGGAGGCCGCGCTCACGGCCTTCGACGGAGTGGAGATGGCGGCCGTACGGGACAAGAGCCTGTCCCTGACCGGATTCTTCCAGGAGTGCGCCGACACCCTCCTGGACGGCCTGGGCTTCACCATGGCCACCCCGCGCGACCCCGCGCGCCGCGGCAGCCAGGTCGCCCTGCGCCACCCGGAGGCGTACCCGCTGGTGGCCGCGCTCACCGCCCGCGGCGTGATCGGCGACATGCGCGCCCCCGACCTGCTCCGCTTCGGCTTCAACGCCCTGTACGTCACGCACGCCGACGTGCTGCACGCCGTGGGCGAACTGCACGACATCGCGGCCACCGGCGCCCACCGCGCCGCCGAGTTCCAGCAGCGGCCCACCGTCACCTGACCACCGCACACGGCACCACCGGCACCCGCCCCCTCCCCGACGCCGATCCCCGAAAGGCCCTTCAGATGCGATCCATCCACAGAAACGCCGCCCTGGCCGCGGCAGTGGCCGCCGCCGTAACCGCCACCGTCCTCCTCGTGCCCGGCGCCCCCGACGCCAGGGCGGCAGCCGATCCGGACATCCCCGATGTCTGCGCCGAGCGCCGCCCCGAGCCGGCCGACCCGGGCTCGTACGGCATGCAGCTGGACGGCAGCTTCCGGCACCCCGCCCGCACCCCGGTCGACGAAGGAGTCGAACACTCCTTCCCGGGCCGCAACAAGGAGTACGACACCCGCTCGTACATCAAGAACATGAAGGTCGAAGGCGCCTACGAGGGCGAGGCATTCACCCCCGACTACTGGCACACCTGGCAGAACATCGTCGACTTCGACGGCCGCCGCTACCTCTTCCAGTACGACCGCTCGGAGGGCCGTGTCTACGACATCACCGACGTCAAGAACGTCAAGGTGGTCGAGAAGCTCAGCCGCGAGGACGTGGACGGCGACGAGACCAAGGCGAACGGCGACTGGGCGGCGAACGACTACTGGGGCGCCTCCACCATCCAGTGGAGCAAGAAGCTGAACGCCTACGTCATGGTCCAGAGCTTCGAGAGCAAGCGCCAGATCGAGGAACTGCACGACGACCCGGCCAAGAACAAGTACAACAACCCGGAGGGCGTGAAGAAGCTGCGCGCCAAGCCGGGGCTCAAGGGCTTCAAGGTCTACCGCCTGGACGGCCCGCGCAAGAAGGACTGGAAGCTGCTGGCGACCGTCTCCACCGACTCCACCCAGTCCGACCCGCTGAACAGCGACCCCGCCAAGGCGCAGCAGGGCTCCGGCTCGATCGACGTGCCGCACTGGACCGGCGAGAAGTACATGTTCATCGCCACCGCGCCGGACGACACCTACTCCGGCACCGAGTACCCCACCAGCCTCCACTCGGCCGGCTACCAGTCCTGGGACATGTCCGACCCCGCCCACCCGAAGCTCCTCGACACCTGGCACCTGCCGGGCCAGCGCACCGGTGAGGACGAGGCGTACAAGAAGAACCCCCGCTGCGGGAACCGCACCAGCTGGATGGGCGCCCGGATGCCGCTCCTCATCCCCAAGCCCGTGGAACAGGGCGGGCGGTACGCCTTCGCCGCCATGGGCGGCTACGGCCTGACGGTGCTGGACATCTCCGACCCCTCGAACATGAAGACGGTGAGCCACCTGGACCTGCCGCCGTCCGTGGCGGGCACCGAGGGGGACAACATCGACGTCTCCCAGTACGAGAAGACCGGGATGATCTACTACTCCGGCTACCCGCTCACCGAGGACTGCTACGAGCCCTACAAGGACGTCTACCAGATCGACGCCAAGGACCCGAAGCACCCCCGCGTCGTCGGCACCCTCCCCCGTCCCACCCCGCCCAAGTCCGCCGACTTCACGGACTACTGCCAGCGCCGCGGCAGCTTCGGCCCCAAGCGCACCGGCTACTACACCAACCCGGGCCGGCACAGCCCCGGCGTCCTGGGCTACGGCTTCTACAACGCGGGAGTGCAGTTCTTCGACGTCTCCGACCCGCGCAAGCCGGAGATCGCCGCCTACTTCGTCCCCAAGGCGTACGGCGCCGACACCGCGGAGTACGCCTACGGGAACCAGACCCACGGCGTCTACGTGGAATGGGACCGCAACATCGCCTGGGCACTGACCAACCACGGCATCTACGCACTTTCCTCGAAGAAGGTGCTGGGCAAGCCGGACCTGGACCGGCCGGCGAAGCCGTTCCGCAACAGCCAGTTCTGACACCGCACGCGGGGGCGGCACTCGCCGCCCCCGCGTACCTCCCCGCTCCGCCTCTCCCACCCTTGCCGTCCCCAGCCCCCTTTCTGCTCAGAAGGGCACCACCGCCATGGCTGCATCAGAGAAGTCCGCACCGCCCCAGCCTGTCCTGCCCGCCGACACCGTCCGACCGGCGGGTGAAGGCGGAGGGCTGATCCGCTCACTCACGCACCGGCAGACCACCATGATCGGGCTCGGTTCCGCGCTCGGCACCGGCCTCTTCCTCGGCTCCGGATCGGCGATATCCGCCGCGGGTCCCGCCGTGATCATCTCGTACGTGGTCGGGGCGGTTCTGGTCGCCATCATCGCCGTGCTGCTCGGCGAGATGTCCGCCGCGCACCCGGTCCAGGGCTCGTTCGGCGCCATCGCGCACCGCTATCTCGGCCCGTGGGCCGGATTCCTCAGCCGCTGGCTGTACTGGTTCAGCGCGGTCGTGGTGATCGGCACGGAGGTGGTCGCCTCCGCGCTCTACATCCGCTGGTGGTGGCCGGAGGTACCGATGTCCGCTGCCATCCTGGCGGTCGCGGCGGTCGTGCTCGCGGTCAACATCATCAGCGTGAAGTCCTTCGGCACCACCGAGTTCTGGCTCTCCACCGTCAAGGTGGTCGCGTTGTGCGCGTTCATCCTGTGTGCCGCCCTGCTGGTCTTCTTCGGGCTGCCCGACACCGAGGCCACCGGCTTCGCCCACCTCACCGACGACGGCGGCTTCCTCCCGCACGGCGCCAAGTCCATCTGGCTGGCCATGTCCGTGGTGATGTTCGCGTACGCCGGCTTCGAGATCGTCGCCATCGCGGCGGCGGAGACCGCCGACCCGCAGCGCGCCATCCGCACCGCGATGCGCCAGCTCGCCTGGCGGCTCAGCGCCTTCTACATCCTGTCGATCGTCCTGGTGCTGGCGCTGATCCCGTGGCGGCGCATGGCGGCCGCCGACGGCAGTGTGGAGACGAGCCCGTTCGTACGGGTCTTCTCGGAGGTCGGCGTGCCCGCCGCGGCAACCCTCACCAACGCCGTCGTACTCATCGCCGCCATGTCGGCCGCCAACGCCCACCTCTACGGTGCCTCCCGGCTGCTGCACTCGCTCGGCGACGACGGCCTGGCCCCGGCACCGATGGCCAAGCTCAGTCGTCGCGGCGTCCCGGCAAACGCGCTGGCCGCGTCCACCCTGGGCATCGCGACCGCCGCGCTGCTCGCCTTCTATGACGTCAGCGGCCTCTTCACCATCCTGATGTCGATCGCCATCTTCGCCGTCCTGATGGTGTGGCTGCTGATCCTCGCCTCGTACCTCGCCTTCCGCCGCCACCGGACGGCGAATCCCACGGACTTCACCGGCTTCAGCATCCCGGGCGGCAGCAAGCTCGCAGTCGTGGCAGGGGCCGGGGTGCTCGCCGTCGCCGCCACCGCGGTCGAGGTCCCTGACATGCGCCAGGCGGCGGGCATCGGCCTCGCCTTCACCGTCGTACTCCTCGCCTGCTACGCACTGACCGGACGCCGCCGGGCACGACAGAAGTAGCGGCCGGACCGCTCCTCCTCGCCGCCACGGCCGTCTTCAACTGCCTGGTGATCGCCGGCAACCTGTCCGGCGGGCCCGAGTGCACCGTGTCCCGGCCGCTGCCGTACTGCCCCGCGACACCGTCAGGGCTCTATGTCGTCCCATTGGTCCAGCAGGATGTCGCCTGTGAGCTCACCGGGTTCCGCTGCTCCGTCGATCAGGGTCTGCTCGGTCCAGATGACCTTGCCGCGGGCCATGTAGCGGGTGCCCCAGCGCTGCGTGTACTGGGTGATGAGGAACAGGCCGCGGCCGCCCTCGTCGGTGGTGGCCGCCCGGCGCAGGTGCGGGGAGGTGCTGGAGCCGTCGGTGACCTCGCAGATCACGTGGTTGCGGTCGTGCAACAGGCGGAGTCGGATGGGCGGGGTGCCGTACCGGATGGCATTGGTGACAAGCTCGCTGACGACCAGCTCGGTGGTGAAGATGACCTGGTCCAGGTCCCAGTCCTCCAGCCGGCGGCTGACATCGGTGCGCACCTGTGAGACGGCGGCGGGTTCGGCAGGGATGTCCCACTCGGCCACCCGGCCGGGGTCCAGCAGCCGGGTGCGGGCGATGAGGAGGGCGATGTCGTCGGTGGGACGGGCCGGGCGCAACGCGTCGAAGACCGCCTGACAGTGCTGTTCGGGGCTCCGGTCGGGGTGGGCCAGTGCGTCCCGCAGGAGGTCCAGACCGGTGTCATGGTCGCGGTGGCCGTTCTCGACGAGTCCGTCGGTGTACAGAACGAGGCTGGAACCCTCCGGCAGCTGCAGTTCGGCGGTCTCGAACGGCAGGCCGCCGCCCACACCCAGTGGCGGGGAGGCGGGCACCTCGGGGAAGGTGACGGTGCCGTCGGGGCGGACCAGCGCGGGGCCGGGATGTCCGGCCCGGGCAAAGGTGCACACCCCGGCAACCGGGTCGTAGATCGCAAACAGGCAGGTGGCGCCGCTGATGCCTTCGCTCCCGCCTTCAGCGGCCTCGTCGGCGTCGATCCGGGCGACCAGTTCGTCCAGGTGGGCGAGAAGTTCGTCGGGCGGCAGGTCAAGGGTGGAGAAGTTGTGCACGGCGGTGCGCAGCCGGCCCATGGTGGCCGCGGCGTGCAGGCCGTGCCCGACCACATCGCCCACCACCAGGGCCACCCGGGCGCTGGGCAGCGGGATGACGTCGAACCAGTCGCCGCCCGCCCCGGCCTGGGCGGGCAGGTAGCGGTGGGCCACCTCGACGGCGGACTGCTCGGGCAGGGCGCGGGGCAGCAGGCTGCGCTGCAGGGTGACGGCCAGGGTGCGCTCGCGGGTGTAGCGGCGGGCGTTGTCGATGGCCCCTGCCGCCCGAGCGGCCAGTTCCTCGGCCAGGGACAGATCGTCCTGCTCGAAGGGGGGATGGTCCGAGCGCCAGAAGTTTGCCACCCCCAGTACCACCCCTCGGGCCCGCAGCGGCACCGAGATCAGCGAGTGGATGCCGTAGTCCACGGCTCTCTGCGCCTGTTCCGGATCCTGGGCGCGCCAGTCGTCGGAAGCGGCAAGGTCCGACTGCAGCACGGAGTGGCCGTCGGCCACTCCGGCGTCCAAGGGGTCGGCGGAGATCAAACGGATCGGCTCGCCCGAGTGGTAGAGGGGCGGGTCCTCGCGAATGCCCCGCATGGCGGCCCGGCACATCTCGGTGCTCGCGCCCGTCGGCTCCTCCCCGCGCAGGACCGGGGCCAGCAGCTCGACGGTGACGAAATCGGCGAACCTGGGCACCGCCACCTCCGCCAGCTCCTCGGCCGTGCGCACCACTTCCAGCGTGGTCCCGATCCGCACCCCCGCCTCGTACAGAAGCCGCAGGCGTTCCCGAGCCCCCTCCGCCCGCCCTGCCAGGGCTCTCAGCTCGGTGGTGTCGCGCAGCGTGGCCACGCTGCCCGCTGGGCTCCCGTGCTGGTCGACGGGCCGCACGTTGACGGCCAGCAGCCGGTCCCCGGCCAGATGCACCTCGTCGGTGGCCACCCGCCCCGAGGCCAGCAGCTCGGCGGCCAGCAGCTCGGCGGCCCCGGCCTCGAGGCCCAGGTCGGTGACGTGCCGCCCCTCCGCCTGCGCCGGCAGGTCCAGCAGCCGGCGGGCCTCGTCGTTGGCCAGCAGTAGCCGCCCGTCGCTGCCAGTGATCAACACGCCCTCGCGCACCGAGTGCAGCACCGCGTCGTGATGCTCGTACATCCGAGTCATCTCCACCGGGCCAAGACCTCGCGTTTGACGCCGCAGCCGTCTGCTCACGAGTGCCGTTCCGACTGTGGCGAGTACGAGCCCTGCGCCGGCACCGAGCAGGAGCGGCGGCAGTTGATGCCCCTGCAGTCCGGTAACGCGTTCGATGGTGAATCCCGTGGAGACCAGGCCCACGACCGAGCCCTTGTCATCGGTGACTGGGACGATGACCTGCTGTTGGTCGCCGACGGTCTCTACGACGACCTTTCCCTCAAGTGCCGGACCGATGTTGCCGACGAACTTCTTCCCGATCCGGTCCTGGAACGGATGGGTGTAGCGCACACCCTCCGTGCTCATCACGATGATGAATTCGCCGCCGGCGGCCTTTCGGGCAGCCTCGGCACGCGGCTGCAGCACTGCGGTCGGGTCCTCGGACCGCAGCGCCGCAACTATCCCCGGGGAGTTCGCGAAGGTCTGGGCGGCGGTGACAGACCGGTGGAGGGCCCCCCGCTCGTTGTCGCTCTGTGTCTGCACCACGAGCGAGATCGCCGCGCCGACGACGAGCAGCACCACAACCGTCACCTGCAGGACAAGCACCTGATTGGCGACACTGTGCACGCTCAGCAGAGAGCGCAAACGCCGCCTCCGCAACCGGTGCGTCTCCTTCGGCTCGCCCTCCGGTCGAGCTGACTGCCCGGACTCCGGCCGCGGCACCCCCCACCGACTTCGCGTGCGCCGACCAGCGGACAGTCGAGAGGGCGACGCTGAAAACCGGCGAAAAATGCTGACAAACCTCATCTAAGTATTGTCCCTCCGTATGGCTGACCAGGTCCTGGCCGAGCTGGAAGGGCTGTGGTCGCAACGGTTCGAAGCCGCGGCCGGTGAGGAAGCACCGCCGGTGACGCACCGGCGCACGGCTTCGACAGGGTCGTAATGGCCGGCCACTACCTGGGCGGCCGCCTCGCCCGGACAGCGCGCCTAGCCTGGGGCTCATGAGGCCCATGATCCGTGCCGCCAGTCTGCGTGGCTTCGTGTCACTTGTCCGCGAACTCGGTGGCGACCCCGATCGCTACCTGGAGCGGTTCGCGATCCCTGCCGAGGCGCTGCTGGCCGACGACGGCCTGATCCCCATCACCGAGCACGACCTGATGCTCGACACCGCCGCGACGGAGCTCGGCTGTCCTGATCTCGGCCTGCGCCTGGCCGTCTCGCAGGACCTCACGATCCTGGGTCCCATCGCGCTGGCCATCGAGTCGTCGTCGACTGTCGCGGAAGCCCTGCGGTGCGCGTCGCGGTTCATGTTCGTGCACAGCCCAGCCCTCAGCGTCGGAATCGAGACCGACCCGAGAGGACAACGCGGCGTGGTCGCCCTGAGCTACCGCAAGGATCTGCGCGAGTCGCCGTACTCGCCCCAGGCGATCGAGCTGGGCCTGGGCCTCTTCCATCGCGTCGCCGTTCGCCTGCTCGGCGCGCTCACGGGGCTGAGGTCGGTCGAGATCCCGCACAAACCGCTGTCGCCCGTCCGGTGCTACACGGACTACTTCGGTGTGGACGTGAAGTTCGGCTCGCCCGTTGCGGCCTTGCGTGTGGACCGGGGCATCCTGGACACCAGGTTCACCGGGGCCGACGAAGAGATCCGACGAGTGGCGGTGGACCACTTGGTCCGGCACTACCCCGACCCCACCACCCGGATCCCGGTGCGGGTACGAGGTGTGCTCGCCGAAGGGCTCGGCGTGTCACCCCCGTCCCTCGCTCAAACGGCGAGACTGCTCACGATGCACCCGAGGACCCTGCAACGCCGCTTGGCCGCGGAGGGCTCGTCGTTCGACAAGGTTCTCGACGACGTCCGCCGCGAAGCAGCGCACCGGTACATCACCACCACAGCTCTGCCACTCGGCCAGATCGCCGTGATGGTGGGCTTCAGCGAGCAGTCGGCCCTGACCCACGCCGTGCGCCGATGGTACGGCGACAGTCCGCGGGAGCTGCGCGCTCGGGCGTCGGTGCATCGCTGAGAGTTGTCGCGTCGGAGCAAGTCTTTCTGTGGAGCGCGGCACACCCTGAGACCCATGGCGACAGAGCAGCAGTCAGCGGAACAGAGGCTCAGTGGCATCGGGGCCCGCCCGATCCCGGAGTTCGACGGCGTCCACGACGTATGGCCGCGAGGGGCGCGCCTGCAGGCGGTGCGTGAGGCGGCGGCCGCGTACAAGGTGCGGTTCACGTCGCAGGGCAGCGTTCGCGCGGTGCGGTCGGTCGACATCGCCGCCGCGCCCTACCCGGTCAAGTACGCCTTCCACGACGCCGTCTCGGTGCCGGCGCTGCCTCTGATCTCGATGATCAACCGTATGATCGTCGTGCAGTACGACGACTGGAACGATGTGCCGCGCACGCTCGTGTTCGAGCCGACCGTGCCGGACGGTTCCGCCGAGGCACCCTTCTACCGCAACCTGCAGAAAGCCCTGGACAAGGTCCCCGGCGGCCACCTCCTGGAGAAGGTCGTCCTGCGGTACTACAACGAACCCGGCGATGTCCTCACCAAGCTCGGTCTGGCGGCCGACGACATCGACTTCTGCACCTTCGACCACCTGCACGTGCAGGACCCGCGGATGATCCTCGGCTCGACCGAGGTCATCGAAGGCGAGGCCCGCCCGCGGGAGCCCCTGTTCGGCAACGCGAAGATGCTGGTGCACAGCCGTGAACTCGCCACCCTGCAGTCCCTGCACCCGATGCAGTGGGCGTGGTACGTCGAGGGCGGACTGGGCGGCGTCGACCTGGACAAAGCCGTCACCTTCGACGGGGACATCGAACTCGGCCCCGGCATCGCGCTGCTGTGGACACCCGGGCACACCGACGGCAACCACTCTCTGGTGATCAACACGCCGGACGGTGTCTGGGTGTCCTCGGAGAACGGCATCTCCCTCGACAACTGGCAGCCCGAGCTGTCGAAGATCCCGGGCGTGCGCAAGTACCACAAGCAATTCGGCCGGGAGATCTGCCCCAACGCCAACACCCTCGAGGACTCACTGGACCAGTACGACTCCATGGTCAAGGAGAAGACGCTTGCGGACCGGTGCAAGCGCGATCCGCGCTGGCTGCAGATCCTGCCCTCGACCGAACTCGCCCCGTGGAGACGGTTCTGGCCCGTCGTGCCCACCTACGCGCACGGCGGCATCTCGTACGGCGAGATCAAGGGGAGCCTGCGATGAGCACGTCCGTCCCCGCCGGCGCGGTTGTCACCGGCGCGGGCCGGGGCCTGGGCAAGGAGATCGCCAGGCTGCTCGTGGAGCGAGGCCATCTGGTCCTCGTGACCGACGTCGACCAGGCGGCGGCCGAGGCCGCGGCGGCCGAACTGGGTGACCGGGCCGTCGCCCGCGCCGTCGACGTCCGCGACCATGTCCAGGTCGAGGCCGCCCGCGACGACATCGTGGCTCGTGCGGGCAGGCTCGACACGTGGGTCAACAACGCGGGGGTGCTCTTCACCGGCCCGGCCTGGGAGCAGAGCGCGGACGCGAGACGGCTCATGGTCGAGGTCAACACACTGGGCATGATCAACGGCACGGTGGCTGCCATCCGGGCCATGAGCACATCGAAGGGGGGTCACGTGGTCAACATCGTGTCGCTCGCCGGCCTGACCGCGGTCCCGGGCGAGGCGGTCTACGCGGGCTCCAAGCACGCGGCGATCGGGTTCAGCACAAGCACGATGGCCGACCTGCGGGCCGCCGGAGTCAAGCACGTCGACATCTCCTGCGTCTGCCCCGACGGCATCTGGACCCCCATGCTCCACGACAAGCTCGACGACCCGGGCTCCGCGATGTCCTTCTCCGGCAAGCTGCTGCAGCCGGCGGAGGTGGTCGAGGCGGTGCGTGGCGTGCTCGACAAGCCGCGTCTGATCACCGCGATCCCTGGCTGGCGCGGGATTGTCGCGCGCCTGTCCGGGGCCGTGCCCGGGTTCGGCCTGAAGGCCATGCCGTTGATCGCGGCTCAGGGCCGTCGGGTCCAGCGCAAGCTGCTCTCCTCGGGCGGACCGCCTGGACGCTGACCGAACCCGCGCTACCGCCGCTCGCTGCCGGAGGAGGTGTGGTGGCTTCTCCGGCGCCAAGCATGGTCTACGGGGCCGGGACCCGTGAGAGGTGCCCCTTGACTGATCCGATGCACCGATGAGGTCGTACCCTCACCTCAACCCCGAAGCGGTGACAAGTCGTCCCGGGGGTGAGCGTGTGCTCGGTGGGCGCGGGCCACGCCACCACGTCCAAGCAGTTCCCGGTGGTACGGGCAGCGGATGCCGGCCGAGTGGAACAGCACGGACTCGCCATGGTGGTGGCCGCGTCTCAGGACTCTGAGGTCCGGCGGCGAGCAGGTCGACCAGTTGCATGGCCATGTCATGCGCGGTCTGCACGCTCGCGAAAGCGTTGCGGGTGCGTTCGAGGCAGGCGGACAAGGCCGGGGCATACGGTCTGGCCTTGTCCGGCACGTTGTCCGCGAGGCCCGCACAGCTGAAGAACTCGCCATCCGCCGCGTCCGGTTGGACGGCACTCACGACGAGCGCGGCGGCCCGGCCGGGGAGAAAAGGTCGGCGCCCGACCGGACACGGCGCACGGCTGTGCGGCCGGCACGAGCCGTCCAGTCACGCCAGAGCGGCTCCCAAGCAGCTAGCAATTGCTTCGGATCAGTGATCTGACGACGGAAGCCCCCGGCTTCCGGGGGCGGAGACCAGGGGGCCTGCCATGACAGGGCGGTCACCAGGGCGAACCCGGCGCCCCAATGCCAGCAAGTGTCGAGAGCAAGTCGCCCAGAGACCGCCCGGCACTGATGTGCGCGTGCCATTCGCATCAACGTGCATCACCGATCACGGTCACGCTCTCGTCAACGACTCACGTCAACAACGGCCGCGCGCCGTCGCGCAGCCGCGGTCCGCAAGACCCAGAGTCCGTTGCTCACGCTCCGAGCAGCGGCACGACGTCGGGGGAGAGGTCGGACCGTGCGCGATGGAGGCGCAGGGGGTGGCAGCCACCGGCCGGCGGGCTTACGGGCGACATCCACGTCGGCCTCCACCACCAGTTGTGGGCGCACGACAATGACGTCCAAGACGTCCCGGCTGCTCCACCCGGTGGTGAACGTGCGCTCCTGCCCACGGTCGTTTCGTTTGCCGCTGGCGTCAGTGCCTCCGAGCCTCCGAGAGCGGGCATCACGGTGTGGGCGAGAGGGTGTGGTGCGGCCGGTGTTACGCAGGGAGCCGGTGTGGTCGTGGCGCCCCAGCAGGAGCGTGCGGGGCGCACTGGGTGGGCCGGTGCCTCTCCGCGAACAAGGCGCCCCGACGCTGACGCGCGGTCTGCGCGCACCAATGCGCTCGCCGACGTAGGACTTACCGCTGAGCGGGGCACCGTGAGCGATGCCCCGCGGGCCTGGCGGCGTCAGCCGGTCAGCGCAGCTGTTCCTTTCTCTGGCCTGAGCCGTGGTGCCGCGGCACCCGTGGGGGCGACGATCAGCATGAAGGGAACCACGGCCGGCAGCACGATGGCGGGGGGTCCGCCGAGCTGACCGGCAGGCTGATGCTGCCGGCGGCCTGCACCTCAAACGCCGGCACGGTGGCCAGGGGGATGGCGAGGAAGTCTCCGCCGGCCCGGGCAGGGGCCGTGGACCGGAGCGGGTGCCCTATGGTGGCCGTGACTCCGAGCGGACACAGGAGCAGCAATGAAGCGAGCAGCAGCACACGGGCCGGCGCATGTCGGCTTTCGTGGTGTGCTGGCTCTGCTCGTGGCCGTGGTGGCGCTGCTGTGCGTCTTTGGGCACGTAGAGCGTGGCGGGCCGGGCACGCACCCGTCCGTCGCGCAGCATGTGCATGCACCGACCGCCTCTGAGGGGTCAGGCGGGGCGGCGGCGCCGTGCGGCAAGAAGGTGATCACCGATCACAGCGCGCAGCGGGCCGAGAGTGTGTCGCCGACGGCTTCGTGCCCGGGTCCCGCGGCCCCTCACGCCGCCCCCGCGTCGTCCCTGTCACAGCACTCCGGGATGCTGTCGGGCGGCCCGGCTCCGCCGCCGCCAACGACACTCCACTCCGTTCTGCGGATTTAGACCGGCCTGTTGGTCGTGTCCCTGAATCCTTGGAAACGGAGCTGTTCAGATGTCCTCATCCCGGCGCTCATGGAGTCGGGCGGGTGCCGCACTGCGTGCTTGGCGAACCCGTCAATGGACTGTGGCGGGCCTCGGCGCCCTGGCCACAGCGATCCTGGTCGGCGCACCCACCGACGTCGTGCCCAATCCGCTGTTCGGCCGGTCGGTACCCGTGCAGTGGTGGAACTACCCGGCCCTCGCCGTCACGGCCGTACTGGCCGGCATCGTCCTGAGCACCTATGTGCGCCAGCCCTCTGTCCCTTCGGGGCCCAAGACTCACAACGGCGGCCGTCTGGGAGCGGCCGGCGGCGCACTGTCCTTCTTCGCCGTCGGCTGCCCGGTCTGCAACAAGCTCGTCCTTCTGCTCCTCGGTGCTACCGGAGCCTTGAGCTACTGGGCTCCCCTGCAGCCGCTGCTGGCTGTCGTGTCGGCGGGGCTGCTGGCGGAAGCCGCGCTGCGCCGCCTGTCCTCCCAGACCGCGTGCCCGGTCACGGCGTCTGCCTGACCTGCGGCCCGGTTCTGCCCCTTCTCCCTCAAATCTGAGGTGTTCCATGACTGCGTCCAAACCCTCTTCGTCTCACCGCACCCGCAGGCGCACCATCGCGGCCGCCGCGGTCCTCGCCGCCGCCGCGGTGACCGGAGCCTTCGCCCTCACGATGGACGAATCCGAGAACCGCAACGAGGCCCCAGGCGAGTCCGCGGTTGTCACCGAGCCCGCCGCTCCCACGCCCGCCGACGAGAGCCTGCTCGCCCTTGCCCGCCGCGATCCCTCCGACGCCCTGGCCGTCGGACGGACGGACGCCCCGGTGGTGATGATCGAGTACTCCGACTTCCAGTGCCCGTTCTGCGGCCAGTTCGCCCGCAAGACCGAGCCGGAACTGCTGCGCTCGTACGTGGACAAGGGCGTCCTGCGTATCGAATGGCGCAACTTCCCCGTCTTCGGCGAGGAGTCCGAGCAGGCCGCGCTGGCCGGCTGGGCGGCCGGACGGCAGGACAAGTTCTGGGAGTTCCACGATGTTGCCTACAGCAAGCCGCGTGAGCGTAACGCCGGTGAGTTCAGCGCTGAGAGCCTCATCGCCATGGCCCGTGAGGCCGGAATCACCGACATCGAGCAGTTCCAGGCGGATATGGCATCGGGTACGGCCCGCAGCGCCGTGCAGAAGGACCAAGAGGAGGGCTACAAGCTTGGTGTGACCAGTACTCCGGCGTTTCTGATCAACAGCCGGCCGATCCTGGGGGCTCAGCCCACGGCCACCTTCAATGAAGCCGTCGAGGCGGCGGCGAAGGCGGCCGGTCGATGAGCGAGGCCGGACTGGCCGTGGCCTTCCTCGGCGGTCTACTGGCTCTGCTCAGTCCGTGCAGCGCGCTGTTGCTGCCGGCCTTCTTCGCCTACTCCTTCACCAGCCGCACCCGGCTGGTGGCGCGCACCGGCCTGTTCTACATCGGCTTGTGCACGACGCTCGTGCCGCTCGGCGTGGCCGGTTCCTTCGCCAGCCGGCTCTTCTACGGCCATCGGGACACACTGGTGGCGGTCGGAGGATGGACGGTCATCGCACTGGGCGTGGCCCAGATCGCCGGAATGGGGTTCGGTTCGCGGCGGATGGCGCAGGCCGCGGGCGGGCGCCGTTCCGCCTCTGGGCTTTCGGTGTTCGCGCTGGGCGCGGTGTACGGGCTGGCAGGTTTCTGTGCGGGGCCGATCCTCGGCGGCATCCTGACCGTGGCGGCCGTGGACGGTGATCCCCTGCACGGCGGGGTGCTGCTCGCCGTCTACGCCCTGGGGATGGCGGTTCCGATGTTCGTGCTGGCGTTGTTGTGGGACCGCTTCGATCTGGGCCGCAAACGCTGGTTGCGGGGCCGGGTCTTCCGGGTGGGTCCGGTGGCCCTGCACAGCACCTCGGTCGTCGGCGGCGTGTTGTTCATCGCGCTCGGTGTGGCCTTCCTTGCCTTCGACGGCACGTCCGCGCTGCCGTCGGTGTTGAGCACCGACTCCGAGTTCGCCCTGGAAGAACGGTTGTCCGACCTCGGCGCAGCGGTGTCCGACCGGCTGGTTGTGCTGGTCCTGGCCGCTGTGGCGGCGCTGGCCGCACTGCTGGTGCTGTTGAGGCCGATGAGAAGGCGGGATCCGCAGCCGTCGCCGGAAGAGGAGCCGTCTACGCACGGGTAGCGGGCCTTTGGCCGCATGCCCTGGCCGGCGAAACGGGAGGGATCCGGAGCCGGACCCCTCCCGTTTCTCGCGTGGCTCAGCAGTTGCGCAGTGCGGCCAGCGTGTTGGCGAGGTCGGCGGCGCGGGGACGGTTGTGGGGCAGCTTGGCGAGCATGGCGGCCATGCCGCAGGTGTTGGTCAGGGCGGAGAAGACCAGGCCGCCCGCGATGCCGGCGGAGACGAGCTGCAAGGCGGGGTGGACGACGAGCCCGAGCAGCAGGCCGAGCAGCACGATCACTCCTGCGGTGAGCCTCACCTGCCGTTCCATGCCCCAAGGGGCCCGCGAGGTGCCCTGGGGGTGGTACAGCTCGTGGCCGTCGGCCGCCCAGGCGCCGGTGCCTCCCGACAGGGTGGCGGCGGTGACGCCGTGCTCCGCGAAGATCCTGCAGGCGTTCTCGGAGCGGGCGCCCGAGGCGCATACGATCAGGACGTCACAGCGGTCAGCGGCGTGTTGGATGTCGGGCAGCGCGCGCCGGATCTGGTCGAGGGGGATGTTGAGCGCGCCGGGGAGATGGCCGCCGGCGTATTCGCCCGGGGTGCGCACGTCGATGATGATCAGCTCGTGCAGGCGGGTGCGCACCTCGTGGGTGGCGAGGGCCGCGGGTGTGGTCATGGCAGATGTCCTTGCGTGTCGGAGTGGTGGTGGAGCTTGCCCTGACGTGAGCCGAACTGGAGCGGTCCGGAACGGCTGCGCCGGGCACAGGGCAGACCCGAAGTGAGGTCCCCCCATGTTGGTGAGCACCGTGACGAGACGCGCGGCCGACTGGAGAAGCTCTCCCTGTCCCTGTCCCTGTCCCTGGCCTTGGCCGTTGCCGGTCCTCGGGTTCAGACGATCACGTCAACGAGCATGAAGGCCGCCACCGCCAGCAGTACGCCGGCGAAGATTCTCTGAAGGGTGGTGCCGGAGATCTTCGTCGCGAGCCGTTGGCCGTCCCAGGCGCCGAGGATCGCGGCTCCGGTGAAGGGGCCGATGATCTCCCAGTGGAGCCCGCTACCGGCGCCGGTGCGAGCGGCGAGCGCGGCCAGCGCGTTCACCGTGATGACGAGCAGGCTGGTGCCTACCGCCCGCCGCATAGCCAGTCCCAGGACGCTCACCAGGGCGGGCACGGCGAGGAATCCCCCACCGACCCCCCAGAAAGCCCGTCACGGCGCCAAGTCCGGCACCGGCACCGGCCGCCTTGCCAGGACGGATCCGGTCCGGCGGCTCGGACGCGGACGGACGCAGCATACGCAGGGCCGCCTGCACGGCGATGAGCGCGAACGCCGCTGTCAGCACCGCTTCGGGCAGGCGCCCGGCGACGGCCCCGGCGAGGAAGGCGGGGACGATGCCCGCCGCAGCGAACAGCACTCCTGTCTTCCATGCCACGTTCCCGTCGCGGGTGTGGGCATACAGGGCGGTGGCGGAGGTGGCGGAAACGATGAGCAGGCTGGCCGTGGTGGCGGCGTCGGCGAAACGGGCGCGGGGGAAGGAGGCGAGCCGCTCGCCCTCACGGACCCAGCCGGCCGGATCACCGGTGACGGCTGCGGCCGGGCGGTCGATACCCACCCGCGCCAGTTCCCGCTGCGCGTCGGTGATCTGCTCCGGGGCGTCGGCGAGCAGGGTGACGGGCTTGCCCCACGGGATCAGCCAGGCCAGGTAGGTGGCGAGTTTGCCCTCGCCCTCGAAGTTGAACGATCCGGCCACGTGTCCCTCGGCGAAGGCCACGCGGCTGCGCAGGTCCACCACCCACTCACCCGCGGCCAGCCGGGAGGCGATCTCCTCGGCATCCGCGCGCCTAGGTGGGGTGAGGTCGACCGATGCGGGGCCCGCGGCGTTGGCCGGACCCATGTGCGCGTAGTAGGCCGGGACGTCGTCGAGCCCGGCGAGCATCTGGGCGATGAAGGTGTCCACGTCCAGGGTCAGCGCGTCGTTTGTCGCGCGCTCCTGGCCGATCGTGGTCGCGTTCCCCTCGGCCTGGGATGAGGAGCAGAAGCTGCCGAATCCATGGGTGGGCAGCACCGGCACCTCGTCGTCCAGCTCGTAGGCCAGGCGGTGGGCGGAGGCGTGCTGGGCGCGGGCCAGCTGCTCGGTCAGCCGTGGCTCGACCAGGTCCGGGCGGCCCACGGTGCCGATCAGCAGCGAGCCGCCGGTGAACGCCGCCACACCGCGACCGTCTTCGGTAAGGGCGTAGGAGGTGTGGTGCGGGTGTGGCCCGGGGTGGCGATAGCGCGCAGCACCAGGCCCTCGTCCACCGTCACGGTGTCGCCGTCGGCGACAGGGGTGCGGTCGAAGGACACGTGTGCCCCGGCCGGCACCAGGTACTGGGCGCCGGTGACGCGGGCCGGCTCCAGGCCGCCGGTGATGTAGTCGTTGTGCACATGAGTCTCGGCCACGCAAGCGATGCGCACCCCGCGGCGGGCCGCTGCGGCTATGACCTGGTCGATGTCGCGCGGTGGGTCGATGGCCACCGCGGCATTGGGTCCGCCGGAGAGTTCCCCGTGACGGCGAGACCACGCTCATCCAGGCCCTCGACCCGGGCACCATGGTCACCCTCACCGGCCTGCCCGCCCTGGAACCAGTTGCCACCGACGCCACGGTCCGGCTGGACGCAGCCCTGGGCTCACCCGACTGACCCACCCACGCCCGGCCGGCGGCCAGCGGGCCCGATGCGCAGACCCGAATGCTCCCAGTGGTCCAGGCGGTGTACCTATGCCGAGAACTGGTGATTTCATGGTCCTGGTGACGGGCAGGAGGGTCGAGCCGGACCGGAGCGCCGATGACGCGCACCTCGCGGGGCAGCGTGGTGTCGTTGAGACAGCGGCGTAGCTGCCGGTTGTACCCGTCGGCCGTCTGCACTGGGGTGCTGCACCGAGCGCAGCGCTCCGCCGATCGGCGCAAGAGGCAGGCGCGCATGGTCATCGCGACGTAGCGTGAGGTCAAGCGGCTCGTGCTGATCTCTCTGCGTCAGGCCGCCGTCGTGCCCGGCCGGGCGGTGATCGCCTCTTCTCCCGGTCGGGCCCGCCGCCCCCAGCCTCGCGCTACCGCGTCTACGGGCCCACGCGGCGCCCAAGGACACGGCATCGACTTCACCTTCTTCCCTCACGCCTCCGAACACGTCTGACATCTGGGCCTCTGCGCCGATGGTGGAGGGCCAACAGCCGCAGTCTGGATCGTGCAACGAGTCAGTATGCGGAAACGAGCTGAGCGGCGGCAGGCGCCCATCCTCTTGAGCGTGGGCCACGCATCCTGCCGCTCCTGGCGAGCGCCGAGATCAGAGTGCCACATGCACACGCGGCAGCACGCGAACGAGGCAAGCAGAATCGCATGACACAGACGTTTCGGCACCGGAACGCGCGCGGTCTCGCGTACGGCGTGAGCGGGATCCCTCCCCCGGGGCCCGGGTCCGGGCCTTTGGTATCCGGCGACGGGCCGAACGGGTGCATAAGTCCCGTGCTGACGGGGGCCGAGTACCGCGCCGTCTACCGCCGGATGAGGCCGAGTTCAGTGGCAGCGGCGACGGCGGCGGTGCGGGAGTCGACGTCGAGCTTGGTGTAGATGCGGGCCAGGTGAGACTTGACGGTTCCCTCGGTGAGGTGGAGGCGGACGCCGACGGCCAGGTTGGACAGCCCCTCGGCGACCAGGGCCAGTACTTCGGTCTCGCGCCGGGTCAGTGCGGTACCCGGCGTGCGCAGTCGGTTCATCAGCCGGTCCGCGACGGCCGGTGCCAGGGTGGTGCGGCCGGCCGCGGCGGTGCGTACGGCTGCCGCCAGGTCCTCGGGAGGGGCGTCCTTGAGCAGGTAGCCGGTGGCCCCGGCCTCGATGGCGGGCAGCGTGTCCGCGTCGGTGTCGTAGGTCGTGACGATCAGTACACGGGGAGCCGCAGGGCGGGCCGTGATGACAGCGGTGGCCTCGGCGCCGTTCATGCCCTTGCCGAACTGGAGGTCCATCAGCACGACGTCGATGTCGCCCTGGGCGGCGCGGGCGACCGCGTCCTCGGCGGTGGCGGCCTCGGCCACCACGTCGATGCCCTCCTCGGTCTCCAGCACGGCGCGCAGTCCGGCCCGGACGACGGGGTGGTCGTCGGCCAGGAGCAGACGGATCGGGGTCTCGGTCACAGGTGAGCCTCGGTTGTGGGGGACAGGGGCAGCCGGGCGGCCAGTGCGGTGCCGCGGCCGGGAGTGGATTCGAGAGTGAGGGTGCCGTCGAGAGCATGGACCCGGGCACGCATGGCCGGCACTCCGAACCCACCGGTCTCCGGGTCGGGGACAGGCAGACGGCCGGGGTCGAAGCCGCGTCCGTCGTCTACGACGTCCACGGCGACATGGTCACCGAGGTAGCTGAGGGTGACCTCGACGACGGTCGCCTCGGCGTGGCGGATGGTGTTGGCGAGGGCGGACTGGGCGACACGCAGCACGGCGACCTCGTGCGCGGTCGGCAGTGGTACAGCGTCCCCGGTGAGGTGGAAGCGTGCGGTGATCCGGTGGCGGGTACTGGTGGTGGCGCAGAGGCGTTCCAGGGCGCCGGCCAGGGTGGAGCCTTCCAGGGCGGGCGGGGCGAGGGCGGCGACGAAGCGGCGTGCCTCGGAGAGGTTGTCGACGGCGGTCTGCCGGGCCTGGTCGACGTAGCGGGCGGCGTTCTCAGGGGTGGTCGGCAGGGAGCGTTCGGCGGCGCGCAGCAGCAGTTGGATGCTTGACAGGCCCTGGGCGAGCGTGTCGTGGATCTCGCGGGCCAGGCGCTCGCGCTCGGCCAGCACACCGGCGGTGTGCTGCGCCTCGGCCAGGTCCGCTCGGGTGGCGGTGAGCTCCTCGATCAGGCGCCTGCGGTCTTCGCTCTCCCGGAAGAGGGCCTGATATCCCCACACCACTGCCACAGCAACGGCGGCGCCGAGGGCCGGCCCGATCGCCATCGCAGCGCTGAAGGCGCCCTGGTGCGTGGCGAAGCCGGCGATGGCCGCTGCCGCCGTGGCCACCACCGCGGCCAGGCCGGCGCGGCGGGACAGCAGGTGGAGCTGGAGGAAGTACAGCGGGAACGCCACCCACACTGCGTCGGCCGACAGCGTCAGCAACACCAGCCAAGCGGCGCCCACGGAGGCCAGCCACAGTGCGGCGGCCCGCCGCGAGCGGCCCACGCGGGGCAGCAGCGGACCAGCCGCGTAGACCAGGCCGCAGGCCGCCGCCGCGGCGACGATCCATCCTGCGGCCGCGTGGTTGTCGGCCACGGCCCGGACGGCGGCCAGGGCGAGCAGGCCCACGACCAGCAGGTGCAGGCACCAGGTCAGGGCCCGGGTGGTGGGAGTCGGGGTGGGAGCGGAGTTGTTCACAGTCCTTCCAGCCTAAGGAGAATCCTCTGGGCGCAGCCTCCATCGAAAGTTACAACCCGGGTGCCGTCCTTCGACGCGGCCAGTGCTGTCCGGGGCGAGATGCCTGTTCAGGCATGCGGCAGCGATGGTGGAGACATTCCGTTTCCACTCATGAAAGGGCAGGTCCGAGCCGTGTTCGTAGCCTGGAGAGACCTCAGGTTCGCCAAGGGGCGCTTTGCCCTGATGGGCACAGTCATCGTGCTGATCACCCTGCTGGTCGGGTTGCTGTCCGGGCTGACGGCGGGGCTGGGTCAGCAGAACATCTCCGCGATCACGTCCCTGCCCGCGGACAGGATCGCGTTCAACGCGCCCGGCAGCGGCGAAGACGTGTCGTACGCCAATTCCACCGTCACCGAGGAGCAGTGGCAGCGCTGGGCCCGTACGCCCGGCGTGAACAGCGCCGAGCCGTTGGGTATCACCACCACCAAGGCGACGGCCGGCAGCAAGAGCGTCGGGGTGTCCGCCTTCGGCGTGCAGCCCGGCTCCGGGCTCGCCCCCGACAGCGACAGGATCCACGGTCGCGCGGTGGTCCTGTCGGCCACCGCCTCCGACGACCTCGGTGTGGTGGCGGGCGACACCTTCACTCTGGCCGGGCAGGAGGTGAGCGTGGCGGCGGTGAGCGGGGACGCCTCCTTCAGCCACACCCCGGTCGTCTGGACCAGTCTCGGCACCTGGCAGAAGGCCGCACCCCCAACGAGCGGGTCCGACGGGCCGACCGCCAGTGTCATCGCCCTGGACACCACATCCGGCGCCGACATCAAGGCCGCCGATCAGGCCATGGGCACGAAGACGGTCTCCAAGGACGACTCACTGTCAGCGATCGGTTCCTACACCTCCGAAAACGGCTCCCTGCAGCTGATGCGCGGCTTCCTGTTCGCCATCTCCGCACTGGTCATCGGTGCCTTCTTCACCGTGTGGACCATCCAGCGCAGCGGCGACGTCGCCGTGCTGAAGGCCCTGGGCGCCTCCACAGCGGGCCTCCTCAAGGACGCTCTCGGCCAGGCCGTCGTGCTCCTGGCGGGCGGCACCCTGATCGGCACCGGCATTGCCGCCGGCCTCGGAGCCCTCGTCGCGGGCAGCGCCGTGCCGTTCCTCCTCACACCCGCCACCGTCCTGATCCCGGCCGCGGTAATGATCGCGCTCGGCGTGCTCGGGGCCGCCCTGTCCATCCGCCGCATCACTTCCGTCGACCCGCTGACCGCCCTGGGGAGCGCCCGATGAGCCTCAACCTGACCGACATCACCCTCACCTACCCCGACGGCGACTCCCGCCTGACCGCCCTGGACCATGTCACCCTCGACGTCCCCAAGGGCACCCTGGCCGCCGTGGTCGGCCCGTCCGGCTCCGGCAAGTCCAGCCTCCTCGCTGTCGCCGCCACCCTCATCACCCCCGATTCCGGCACCGTCACCCTCGACGGCACCGCCACCACCGGGCTGACCCGCGGCCAACTCACCGACCTGCGCCGCCACAAGATCGGCATCGTCTTCCAGCAGCCCAACCTGCTGCCCTCCCTCACCGCGGCCGAGCAGCTCCAGGTCATGGCACAAATCGACGGCCGCAAGCCGTGCAGTGCCCGCCGCCGCGCCCTTGAACTGCTCGACTCCGTCGGCTTGGCCGACCAGGCGAACCGGAGGCCGCACCAGCTCTCCGGCGGCCAGCGCCAGCGCATCAACATCGCCCGCGCCCTCATGAACGACCCCACCGTCCTCCTGGTCGACGAACCCACCAGTGCACTCGACCACGAACGCGGCGCCGCCGTCGTCGATCTCATCACCAGCCTCACCCACCAGCAGGCCACGGCGACCGTCCTGGTCACCCACGACCGCACCCACCTCACCGCCGTCGACCAGATCACGGAGGTCCATGACGGCCGAGTCCGCCACATCGCCCACACCTGACTCACCGGTACGGCACTCAAGAACCGCGTTCGGGATCACCGTGGCACCTGCCGTGACCGGGTGGCACGGAGGTATTGCAGCAGCCGTGGGTAGGGGTCGTGAGGCTCTGCGGTTCGTGGTCGAGGGTGGTGGCCGGGTGCGCCCATGTCCCTCGGCCGTGTCATGGACGGCTCCGAGGTGAGCTACGCCGTTCTTTCGAGCTCGATCCATGGCGGTGGCGACCACGACACCGGGGAGTTCATCGCCGGTCTCCCGGGAAGTGACCCTCTGACGCGTGGCGGTGAAAGCTTCGCAGCACCCCGGGTGCCGCCTCGATCATCGCGCTCTCGTGCATACCGATGGAAGTGGGCACGGGCTTCCCCCGCGTCCAGGTGGCGCCGCCGTCGTCGCTGACGACAGCGACCGCCTCGACCCCGGAACTCATCTCCGTTAGATGGGCACCACGATCCGACCGGTGTGCTCGCCTCCGCGCATCTGGATCGCGCGCCCCGGGGCGAGCAGGGCGTAGCGCGAGTCGGGTGCGCGGAACTCGTGGGTGACGAGCCGCCCCTTCTGCCAGGTGGCGCCGTCGTCGTCCGAGTACGCCTGCACGATATGGCTGGATGCTGACTGGTCTCGGGTGTGGTGGTGTTGTCGCGCCCCGGCAGAGTGGGTGCCCCCGGGAACTCAGGCACCGATGCAGGACTGGCGGATACGGTCGGCGTGCCCGAGGACCCCTGGCGGGCCGGCCGCCGGCCAACGACTGGCGGTGATGATCGGCAAGCTGCGGGCTCGACGTCGCGGCGTCGTCTACCAGCACTGTCGCGTGTGGGTAGAGATGTGTCATGGTGTCGGGCCACATGGCCGGAGTCGCCCCTGATCACCGGGATCCGCGAGTCCACGTCGCCCGCGTGAGTGGAGGCTGGTCAGCCTCGTGACTGCGTCGGGCCGCGAGCACGGCCGCTCGGCAGGATCTGTCACAGCCGCCGTCAGGTGGCCTCCTCGTGCGCTGACGCCTGTCCGAGCAGCACGCACGGGGACTGCGACGTAGCCACGGTGGTGCTCGCCGTTCATGCCTCCGTCACGCCGAGCGCCCGGCCGATGGGGTCGTAGTGAGCCGTGACCGCCGTGTGAAACGCGGCGACGTCCCCCGCCTCGGCCGCGTCCAGCATGAGCCCGTGCGCTCGCGCCGTCTGATCCATGTCGGCTGCGACGGAGAGTCCCAGTGTGGGCACCACCACGGTGTGCACTTCCCAGAACGCGCTGACGAGCTGTCCGACCAGCTTGTTGTCGAGCCGTGCCAACAGCCCTGTGTGGAACGCCCGGTCCTGCTGTGGGAAGGTGCGGCCCTCCGCGGCTACGGAGACCATCTCGTCCACCAGCGCGTGCAGATCAGGGTTGGATGTGCCCGCCAGACTTGCCACGATGCGCTCGGCCATCCCGTGGTCGAGTACCTGGCGGATCTCGACCACGTCACGCAGTGCACGCAGGTCGTCGCCAGGACTCAGCACCCCACGGAAGACGAGCATCTCGACGAGAGCGTCCAGCGACATGGAGCCCACGTACGTGCCGTGGCCGTGCCGGACATCGACGATGCCGAGCGTCGACAGGGTGCGAATCGCTTCCCGCACGCTGGAGCGGGAGACACCGAGACGCTCGCAGAGCTCGGCCTCGGTGGGCAGGAGGTCCCCGGGGCCCAGGCCCTCGACCAGAATGAAGTCTTTGATCCGGCCCGTGGTGGTTGCCCGCCGCGAGGTGTCCGCCTCGCGCGACGCCCCGGGCGCGAGCGTCCTGAAGCTCCGCCGTCCTGCGGCCATTTTTGACCCCTTCGATTCGCGGTCCTAGGGTAATCTTACCTAAGATCAGACATCAGATGTTCGGGCTTGGTGCTCAGTGTCGAGCAGCGCCGACATGCGGCGCCCTCGGCACTTTCACGCTGGGGACACCGTAGCGCGCATGCCAAACACCGACCTTGGATCGAGAACCGGAGCGTTAACGTGGCCACGCCCACCTTCCGCGGCATTGTGCCGCCCGTCCTCACTCCCCTCACCCCCGAAGGTGAGGTCGACGTCGCATCGTTGGAGCGCCTCGTGCGCCACCTGGTGGACGCCGGGGTCCACGGACTGTTCGTGCTGGGCTCGACGGGAGAGGTCGCCTACCTCACCGACGCCCAGCGCGACCTCGTGGCGCGCACCGCGGTGCGCGCGGCGGACGGTCGGGTACCCGTGATCGGTGGAGCGATCGACCTCACCACCGCCCGCGTCGTCGCTCAGGCGAAGGCGCTCGCCGGTGCCGGGGTCGACGCCGTCGCGACTACCGCGCCCGTGTACGCGATCAACGACATGACCGAGATCGAGCGGCACCTGCGAGCGGTCGCGGCGGCCGTCGAGGTGCCGCTGTTCGCCTACGACATCCCCGTGCGGGTGCACCGCAAGCTGCCGGCGGACCTGCTGGTGCGCCTCGGTACCGAGGGCGTGCTCGCCGGCGTCAAGGACTCCTCTGGCGACGACGTGGCGTTCCGCCGCCTCGTCGCGGTGAACGCGACCGCCGGGTCTCCTCTCGCCCTGTTCACCGGGCACGAGGCCGTGGTGGACGGGATGCTCCTGCTGGGCGCGGATGGCGTGGTGCCGGGGCTGGCGAACGTCGATGCCGCAGGCTACGTCCGGCTGTGGGACCTCGCCCAGGCCGGGAAGTGGGACGACGCGCGGATCGAGCAGGACCGGCTGGCGGCCCTCTTCGAGATCGTCTTCCAGGCTCGCGGCCGCTCGGGGGACGCCGCGGGAGTCGGTTCGTTCAAGGTCTCGGCACACCGGCAGGGCCTGATCGACTCGGTGACGATGGCCTTCCCCGTCGAAGCGCTCGACGGCGCGGTCGCCGACCGCATCGCGGAGATCACGCGTACCGCGGGGCTCCTGGGTGTCTGAGACGAACCTGTACGCCGCGGGCGCCGGTGTCGTCGTCGGCGTCGACCTCGGCGGCACCAAGATCGCCGCGGCGACGGTGGACGCAGACGGCACGCTCGGTCGAGTGCACACCACGCCGACACCGGCCACGGACGGGCCCGCCGCCGTGCTCGACGCGGTCGCGTCGCTCGTACGCGGCGTCCTCGCCGCGGCCGGCACAGGGCTGCGGGCGCTGGGCGTCGGGGCGGCGGGGGTGATCGACTCGGGACGTGGCGTCGTCGTGTCCGCGACCGAAACCTTTCCCGGTTGGCCCGGCACCGACATCGCCGGGGGACTGCGGGAACGGCTGGCCCCCCTCGCGGCCGAGGACGGGTTCGTCGTGGTGGTGGAGAACGACGTCGACGCGCACGCGGCGGGCGAGACGTGGCGCGGTGCCGCGGCCGGCGCCCGTAGTGTCCTGCTCGTCGCCGTAGGCACCGGCGTCGGTGCCGCTGTCGTGCTCGACGGTCGCTTGCTGCGCGGCGCGCACCACCTCGCCGGCGAGGCGGGCCATCTGCCCGTTCCCGGCGCCGAGGGCCTGCGCTGTCCATGCGGCCGCACCGGCCACCTGGAGGCCGTCGGAGCCGGCCCCTCGATCCACCGGCGCTACCTCGCGCTCGGTGGCGACCCCGCAGCCCCGGACGCGCGGGACGTGGTCGCGCGAGCCGTGGGCGGCGACGACCTCGCCGCGCGAGTGGTACGCGCGGCCGGGGAGGCGGTCGGGCGCGCGATCGCCGGAATCGTCACCGTCCTCGATCCAGAGGTCGTCGTCGTCGGTGGCGGAGTCGCCGAGGCCGGCGGGCTGTGGTGGTCGGCACTTGAGGGAGCACTGCGTTCGGAGGTGGTCGACGTACTGGCAGACCTGCCGGTAGTGCCCGCGGCGCTGGCCGGCGAGGCGGCAATCGTCGGTGCGGCGCACTGCGCCTGGACCATGACAACGTCGAGTGACGAGGAACAGTGACCATGACGGACAAGCGACCGAACCAAGTGCCCCGCCAGGGTGTGCTCGACACGATGCGAGGACGCCTCACGGTGTCCTGCCAGGCGTACCCGGGCGAGCCACTGCGCGACCCACGCACGACGGCCCAGATGGCACAGGCCGTCGTTGACGGCGGCGCCGCAGCCATCCGGGCACAGGGCATCGAGGACGTGAAGGCGGTCGTCGCGGCCGTCGACGTGCCCGTCGTCGGGCTGTGGAAGGACGGCACCTCCGGGGTGTTCATCACCCCGACGCTGGAACACGCGCTCGCCGTCGCCCGCGCCGGGGCCCACGTAGTGGCGCTCGACGGCACACGCCGACCGCGCCCGGACGGGCGAACCCTCGCGCAGACCGTCGCACTCCTGCGGGCCGAGACCGACGTCCTGGTCATGGCGGACTGTGGCTCCGTCGACGATGCCCGGGCCGCCGAGGACGCCGGCGTCGACCTGCTCGGGACCACGCTCGCCGGCTACACCGGGGAGCGCCCGAAGACCGACGGGCCCGACCTCGAGTTGCTCGACGCGCTGCTGGAGCGGAGCAGCCTTCCGGTCGTCGTCGAGGGACGTGTCCACACGCCTTCCCAGGCTGCCGCGGCGATCGAGCGCGGAGCGTTCAGCGTCTGTGTGGGCACGGCCATCACCCACCCCACGACTATCACCAACTGGTTCGCCGGCGCGCTGTGACGCATTGCTGGGCGAGCAGCTCACATGCGAAGCCACGGCAACCGCGGTATCAAGTAACGCAGTTGTCGTGCGGCCGGCAGTGTGTCGCGGTCGTGTGGTCGACCATGCGCACGGGCAAGAATCTCACGCATCGCACGTTCCACGCACTGATGCGATGAATGGGTCCGTAATGAACCGTGGCGACGACGCGGGGGCGTGACCGAAGCGAGGGGGTCGGTCACGGGGGACCGGAGGTGGCGTTCTGGGGCCTCAACTTTGCTTTGTCGGGGACTGCTCCCGCCGCTGCAGCGCCCATAGGACCTGCTCCCCTCACATCGGGGACGGACAAGAGTTTCTCCGCCTCACGTCGACGGCTACCTCGCGGGGGCTCGTGACGTTGCCATTTTCCTACAGAGGATCGGTCGGGCTCCGGCCGACTTGGCGGCTGGACCGGAGACGATCGACATGACGTGACGATCGACCTGCTTCTGGATGGCCGGGCCGTAGCCCTGGAGCCGTGGCCATCTCTTCAGACATCTCCGAAACCAGCTTCAGTAGGCCGCGGGCAGCGGTCGCGTACGAGCCCCTTCATACCAAGCATGGCCGCGATCGCGGGGGCGACCCCGCCTCTGTGAGCATGCTGGCCAGGTCGGGACGCCACACGCATTCCTGGGAGGCAGAGAATAAATGATGCCGGTCAGTGGCCACTTGGTCGCCGACTCGGGGCATCACCTCCCGGGGCGGTCAGCACTTGGATCGGGTGACCGTCGCCGTCGCCGTGCTGCAGCGGTCTGCACTGGCTGGCCCGGCATTCTGTCGTGGTGTCACGACCCCGTCGATCAACTGCTGACCTGTGCAGCGGGAGAATCGAGGCCCGATCGCGGGAAACGGTGCTCCCACCCAGCGGCATATCCCCTGACCAGGGCTGGGGATACTTGCGGGCCAGGGCTTCCAGCTGAACGGCCTGCTGGACATCAGTCCGCTGGACGGGGGCGGGCTTGTGGCGTGCGGGACATCCGACCACACTGCCGACGTGGCAAGGGGGTGCGCCGGCCAGCAGCTCAGAACGGGTGGGGATCGCGGTGTGCGTCCGCTGCGGCCGGAGCCGGGGCGGACGCTGCTGCTGTGGGCGGGGCGGCGCGGTAGCTCTTGGTGACCTGGGCGGTGCCGTACGTGAGGGAAACCGCGACGTCTTCGGCGTCGATTTCGACGGTGGTGCGGCGGTGCGGCGCTGGCCTTCCATATCGACTTCGACCGCCGGCAGGTCACTTGCCCGGCGGGCGAGACCTGCCGGGGATGGCACGGCCCCTGTCCGACCTCCTCACCCACCCCGGCACCTCTGATCGTGGCACGGTTCACCAAGAGCCAGTGCCGCCCGTGCCCGGTCCGCACCCGCTGCACGACCACCACCGACAGCGCCCCAGCCGTGGGCTTTCCCCCGCGAGAACTCCGTGACCTGCAACTCCGAGTCCGCGCCGAGCAACAGACACCCGAACCGCAGGCTCGCTATGCGGTCCGCTCCGGAGTGGAAGGCGCCATCAACGAGTTCGCTCACGGACAGGGCATGCGCCGCTGCCGCCACCGGGGACAGCAGAAAGCCCACCTGCAGCACGTGTTCACAGCCATCGCCGCAAACATCGAGCGCCTCAGCCGACGGCCGCCGACCGGAGAAGCACCCCCGTCCCGGCCACCGACTGCCTTCCAGAACTTCCTGGACCAGCACGGGATCCCCCGGCCGAGGTCTTGGTGGTCCGCCAGAGACTGAACAGGCGACACCAAGATCCCCGACAGAGTCAAGCTACTCAGAGGGTCATGCCATCCGGTACCGAGATGCCGAAGTCGGCGGTCAGCACACGCGCGATCTCGTCGTGACCCGACAGTTCCCGCTCCTTGCGGGAGCCGTCCGAGCCGGTCTCGACGAGGTGGTGGCCGGTGAGTGCGAGACGGGCGTCCGGCGTCGTGCGTGTGATGAAGAGGAGGTGGGAGAACGGGGAGCGGGGGTTGGTCGCGATGTGCCAGTTGATGACCTCGAAGTCCGGGGCCTCGTACGGCTCCAGGGTGAACGCGTACTGATCGGTCCACGCGTCGTCCTCGTACGCCTGGAGCACCCACAGCTCCAGCGGCCCGTGGTGCGGCTCGTGGACCAGGCGGTGCCGGCGGGTCGCGTCCCGGAACTCGGTGTCCGCGACCAGTGGGACCGCTTCGAGCAGCCCTCCGGCGCTGCCGAAGCCGACGTCCGCCACGTACGGGTGCGGCTCGCCCGGTACGTCGACGAGCAGCAGCATGTGCGTACGCGGCCGGATCGCGCCGCGGGCGC
Source organism: Streptomyces sp. NPDC058534 (assembly GCF_042717365.1). Taxonomy (NCBI): domain Bacteria; kingdom Bacillati; phylum Actinomycetota; class Actinomycetes; order Kitasatosporales; family Streptomycetaceae; genus Streptomyces; species Streptomyces sp. NPDC058534. The sequence goes on along the minus strand of NZ_JBHXNW010000056.1, from coordinate 3,553 downwards.
CCAGCGCGACGCGGGCGGCCAGGCGGGTGACGCCGAAACCGAATGCCTCCAGTACGGCGGCCAGCAGTGTGTTGTGCTCGTAGCAGTACCCGCCCCGGCCTCCGCGGACCATCTTCGCCTCCAGGTCCGGCAGGGCGAGGGAAGGGGCCGAACCGCCGATCGTGTCCAGGTTCTCGAACGGAATGCCGTACATGTGGGCGCGATGCAGCGACCGGAGCGTCGCGGCGTCCGCGCGTCGCTCCCCGGTCCAGCCGGTGCGGGCGAGATAGGCGTCGAGGTCCAGCTGAGGGGCGGATTCCTGCGGGGTTTCGTCGTTATTCGTCACGCTCCCGACCCTACGCAGCCTGGCGCGACGCGGGCCTCGGGCTGCGTGCGGTGCTTGTCCTGGTTCCTTTGACCTAGGACCAATACCGGTGACTTTGTGTTGTATGGGGCGTGGGGTATGGCGTGCCACGGCCTGGACAGGTGGACTCGTCGTCGAGTGATCGGCTGTGCTGTTCGGCGGGTCAGGTCGTGCAGAGTGTTTCCTTGCCGATGGCCCGGTACACGCAGTCGGCGTTGCCGAGGAGTTTCAGCACCGCTCCGCGGTTCATGGCGGTCTCCGGTCCGATGGCCTCGTCCGGCGGGTAGTGGCCGTTGTCGGGGCCGGACGGGTACAGCTCGATGGCGAACGCGAAGATCTTCTGGTCGCCCCACAGCCAGTCGGCGATCGATCCGTCCGAGGTGTACAGGGCGCTCAGCTTCTGCGGGGTGTAGCCGTTGCCGGCGGCCATCTCGTCGCCGATGGCCGCGTAGGCGTCGGCGTCGTCCTGGGTCATGCCGTCGGTGGTCGCATCCTGGGTCCAGCCCCAGGGCCACATCACCAGCCGGCCCGCCGTGTGGAAGTCGATCGCCGCCGTGATCTGCTGCCTGCCGCCGACCACCCGGGACCGGACGAAGTCGGCGAGGGCTTGGGTCTCAGGAGCGGACTCGGCCGCGGGCCCGCGGTAGGTGCCGTAGTACGGCTGGTCCCCCGAACCGCTGCAGCAGCCCCACTTGAAGGCCCAGTTGCGGTTCAGGTCGGTGCCGACGTACGAGGTGCCCGGGGTGGGCTGCCGGTTCTTGCGCCACCAGCGGTACTGGCCGCCGCTGATGTCGTACGCGCCGCCGTCGGGATTGGCGTCCGGGACGATCCAGATCTCACGGCCGTCCACGGCCGTGGTGACCTGCTGGTCGCTGCCGTACTTCGAGGAGAACTCGTCGATCAGGTAGAGCGCCATCTCGACGGTCATGTGCTCGCTTGCGTGCTGGTGGTGGGTGAACAGCACCTCCGGCTCGTCCTCGTCGGCCGAGACGTTGTCGCTGATCTTCACCGCGATCAGGTCCCGGCCCTCGTAGGACGTGCCGATGACTCGCTTGCTGACGATGTCCGGGTGTGCGGTGATCGCCTGGTCGACCGCGGTCGTCATCTCGGCGTACGTGTGGTAGCCGGTGTCCCCGGCGGGGAAGTCCCCGGCCTGGGGCTTGCCCTTGCGGGCCGGCGCGGCCAGCGGGGCGACCCGGTAGCCGCGAGCACGGACGGTGTCGAGCACGCGGGCGTCGGCGGTGATCACCACCGAGTCGTCGCCGACGGTCTCGATGCTCGCGCCGGTGCGCACAAGTGCCGTGCGCTCGGCGGCCGTCCGCACGCCGGTGACCTCGTACGCGTCGGCCGTGACGCTCTTCTGCGCGCGGCCGGACGGCGATGCGGTGTCGCTCTCGGTGGCCTCAGCGGCGAATGGCGCGGTCAGCGCCACCACCAGCAGGGCGCCGGCGACGGTGGTGGTCCGCCGGCCGCGTGTGGGCAGTCGCATGATTCTCCTGTGGGGGTGCGTTGCGACAAGACATGGATGCGCCAAACGGATCTTGTCAGGTCCATGGCCCTTGAGTGGCGCCATCTTTGGGATCGCCGACGCCGGGTGTCAAGGCCCGTACCGCAGCCGCGCACCCGGCAACCCGGCTCTACGCAGGGTGACTTCGCGCCCTGATTCGCCCAGGAAACGTGGGACGGGTGATGACGCGAAGTCACCAGTTCCGGACTTCCCGCGCGTTGCCGCCCCCGGATCGCCGTGGTGAGCGGAGCGTGTCCGGTTCCCGCCAACGTCAGATCACGTCACGCCGAACCCTGGCCCGGCACAGGCCGGACGTGAGTCAGTAGGGCAGCCGCCGAAGCGGGCGGTCATCGACCATCACCAGGAGTAGCGCATGACCAAGAAGACCCTGGCCGCCGTTGGCGCCGGACTCGCCCTCGCCGCGGTCCTGTCGGTCCCCACGATGGCCCAGGCCGCCCCCGCCCCCGTCACCCCCGCCGCGGTCAGCGCGGCCACGAACGATGCCACCGACCCTCGGGCCCAGCTCGAGGCCTTCCTGGCCCAGACGAACCTCGACCCGGCGCTCCAGGAGAAGCTCCGCGCCGCCGTCGCGAAGCTGCCCGCCGACTGGCAGCAGCGCCAGGCCGCGCTCGCCGAGCGGTTCGGCCTCGACCACAGCGCGTACCGCGAGATCACCCAGAGCGTCATCAACCCGGACGACCACCAGTGCGCGCCCACCCCGATGCGGGACTGGGCCTCCAAGTCCTACGCCGCCGCGTGGAAGCCGCTGTTCCTCCTGACCCTCTTCGGGGCAGCCGACATCCCGACCTACGACGCGCTCATCTTCGGGCACGAGGCCAAGACGAACACGTTCGGGGTCGACGGCGGCATCACGCAGGAGATGAACCGCACCATGACGAGCCTGCGGCGCTTCTGGGACATCCCCAAAGACGTCGAGCTCATGCCCATGCACGGCCGCGTGCTGTCGGACCCGGCCCGTGTGGTGCGTGCTTACGAGGTCGTGTACGGCATGTCACGCGAGGACGCCGAACTCTACGCCGGCACCGTCGCCGAGATCCTCGCCAAGTACCCCGAGGCCAACGGCGGAGACCACCCCTACCTGACCTTCAACGCGTTCGCCTACGACCCGCAGGACGACCCGTGGGCGACGGAACTGGGCATCACCAAGCGCATCGTCATGGGTGACGGCATCGTGCAGGCTCAGGAAGGCATCGGCCTGCCCGCGGCCGAGGCCTCACGCGGCATCCTGGCGCACGAGTACGGCCACCAGGTGCAGTACGCCAAGGGCCTCTTCGCCAGCCCGCTCACCGGTCCGGAGGCGACCCGCCGCACCGAGCTGATGGCCGATGCGATGAGCACCTACGCGCTCGTCCACTCGCGCGGAGCGGCGCTGAACGCCAAGCGCACGCTGGACGTCCAGAAGTCATTCTTCAACGTCGGCGACTGCGGATTCTCCAGCCCCGGCCACCATGGCACACCCAACCAGCGCATCCGCTCGACCGAGTGGGCCGCGCAGGTCGTGGACTCCGCCCCGAACCAGGGCCACAAGCTCACCGGGCATGACTTCGCGGCCAAGTTCGACGCCCAGCTGCCGGTGATCGTGGCGCCCGACGCGCGCTGACCCGGACCACGCCACCGCGGTGTCACCGGGGACGGTCGGCGCGGGGGTGGGGGCGGGGCGGCCGGGGCGGTAGTTGAAAACA
>NZ_JBHXNW010000055.1:53705-61167 GCF_042717365.1 Streptomyces sp. NPDC058534 | reverse complement strand
CCCGCTCCAGGTTGACGCTGCCGGAGATCCGACGGCCCGTCAGACCTCCACCACGACAGGGAGGATCATCGGCCGGCGCCGGTACGTGTCCGAGACCCACTTGCCGAGCGTCCGGCGCACCAGTTGCTGGAGCTGGTGGGGCTCGACGACCCCGTCCTGCGCCGAGCGCTCCAGTGCTTCCGTCACCTTGGGGAGCACCGCGGCGAACGCGGAGTCCTCGATGCCCGAGCCGCGGGCCTGGACATGCGGACCCGCGGTGATCTTGCCGGTGGACGAGTCGATGACCACGAAGACCGAGATGATGCCCTCGTCTCCGAGGATCTTGCGGTCCTTGAGGGCCGGCTCGCCGACGTCGCCGACGGAGAGGCCGTCGACGTAGACGTATCCCGCCTGGACCTTGCCGGAGATCTTCGCCTTGCCCTCGACGAGGTCGACGACGACGCCGTCCTCGGCGATGACGATGCGGTCGTGCGGGACGCCGGTGAGGGCGCCCAGTTCGGCGTTGGCGCGCAGGTGGCGCCATTCGCCGTGGACCGGCATCAGGTTCTTCGGGCGGCAGATGTTGTAGAAGTACAGCAGCTCGCCGGCCGAGGCGTGGCCCGAGACGTGGACCTTGGCGTTGCCCTTGTGGACGACGTTGGCTCCCCAGCGGGTCAGGCCGTTGATCACGCGGTACACCGCGTTCTCGTTGCCCGGGATGAGGGACGAGGCCAGGATCACCGTGTCGCCGTTGACGATGCGGATCTGGTGGTCCCGGTTGGCCATGCGGGACAGCGCGGCCATCGGTTCGCCCTGGGACCCCGTGCAGACCAGGACCACTTCGCTGTCCGGCAGGTCGTCGAGGGTCTTGACGTCCACGACGAGGCCCGGCGGCACCTTGAGGTAGCCGAGGTCCCGGGCGATGCCCATGTTGCGGACCATGGAGCGGCCGACGAACGCGACTCGGCGGCCGTATTCGTGCGCCGCGTCGAGGATCTGCTGGATGCGGTGGACGTGGCTGGCGAAGCTCGCCACGATGATCCGCTTGCGGGCGCCGGCGAAGACCTGGCGCAGGACGTTCGAGATGTCCCGCTCCGGCGGGACGAAGCCCGGGACCTCGGCGTTCGTCGAGTCGGACAGGAGGAGGTCGATGCCCTCCTCGCTGAGGCGCGCGAACGCGTGCAGGTCCGTGAGGCGGCCGTCCAGCGGGAGCTGGTCCATCTTGAAGTCGCCGGTGTGGACGACCATGCCCGCGGGGGTGCGGATGGCGACGGCCAGCGCGTCCGGGATGGAGTGGTTGACCGCGACGAACTCGCAGTCGAAGGGGCCGACGCGTTCGCGGTGCCCCTCCGCCACCTCGAGGGTGTACGGACGGATGCGGTGTTCCTGGAGCTTGGCCTCGATGAGGGCGAGGGTCAGCTTGGAGCCGATCAGCGGGATGTCCGGCTTCTCGCGCAGGAGGAAGGGGACGGCGCCGATGTGGTCCTCGTGCCCGTGGGTGAGGACGATGCCCTCGATGTCGTCGAGGCGGTCCCGGATGGACGAGAAGTCCGGCAGGATCAGGTCGATTCCGGGCTGCTCCTCCTCGGGGAAGAGCACTCCGCAGTCGACGATCAGCAGACGGCCGCCGTACTCGAAGACCGTCATGTTGCGGCCGATTTCGCCCAGGCCGCCGAGCGGGGTGACCCGGAGGCCGCCCTTCGCGAGCGCCGGGGGCCGGCCCAGTTCAGGATGCGGATGACTCAAAAGACTCTCCTCACCACACGCGCCACGTACCGGTGGGCACGTGGCGCGCGTGACGTTCGTGCAGAAGCAGTTGTCGTATGGGTGCGGGCACCGGTGGCCCGCCTATTCAGTTGTGAAGTCCGTGCGGCCGTGCGGTGGTACGAAGTCTGTTGTCAGAGCTGTACCCCGCCGGCGGCAAGATCGATCTCGAGCTGGTCGGTCTCCTCGGGCGTGAGCCCGACCATCGGTGCGCGCAGCGGTCCGGCGGGCAGTCCCTGGAGGGCGAGCGCGGCCTTGGCGGTCATGACGCCCTGAGTGCGGAACATGCCGGTGAAGACCGGGAGCAGCTTCTGGTGGATCTCCAGTGCCTTCTGTACGTCACCGGCAACGTGCGCGTCCACCATGGCGCGCAGTTCCGGGGTGACGACGTGGCCGACGACGGAGACGAAGCCGACCGCGCCCACGGAGAGCAGCGGCAGGTTCAGCATGTCGTCGCCGGAGTACCAGGCGAGGCCGGAGCGTGCGATGGCCCAGCTGGCGCGGCCGAGGTCGCCCTTGGCGTCCTTGTTCGCGACGATCCGGGGGTGTTCCGCGAGGCGGACCAGGGTCTCCGTGTTGATCGGGACGCCACTGCGGCCGGGGATGTCGTAGAGCATGACCGGCAGCTCCGCGGCGTCGGTGATCGCCGTGAAGTGCAGGTAGAGGCCCTCCTGCGGGGGCTTGTTGTAGTACGGCGTGACCAGCAGGAGGCCGTGTGCTCCGGCGCGCTCGGCGGCGCGGGCCAGCTCGATGCTGTGCTGGGTGTTGTTGGTCCCGACGCCGGCGACGACGTGGGCCCGGTCGCCGACCGCCTCCAGTACGGCTCGTACGAGGTCCGTTTTCTCCGCGTCGCTGGTGGTGGGGGACTCGCCGGTGGTGCCGTTGACGATCAGGCCGTCGTTGCCTGCGTCCACCAGGTGGGTGGCGAGCCGCTGGGCGCCGTCGAGGTCGAGTGCGCCGTCCGCCGTGAAGGGCGTGACCATGGCGGTGAGGACCCGCCCGAAGGGGGTCTGCGGAGTGGAGGTCGGAGCCATGGGTTACACGCTACTCGTTGCTCAGGGCGGGGTCTGCCTTAGGGCCTGTCGGGACGGATGTGGAGCCCGGCACTGCCTGCTCGGGGGTTCAAGCAGTGCCGGGTCCCTTTGATCAGGCTAGATGAACTTCTCCAAACGCCGCAATACGGACACTTCGCACGGCTGATGCGCACATGTGTGCCCGGCTTCGGGACGCGCTACGGCGCCACGCGGCCGTTGGCGTTGAAGGCGGCGTGGGTGAGGGGCATGAGCCGGGCCCACTCCGCCTCCATCATCTCGCCGACCATCTCGATCTCCCGCTGCGGGAAGGAGGGGACCTTCGCCAGCTCGTGCTGGGTGCGCAGGCCCAGGAAGTGCATCAGCGAGCGGGCGTTGCAGGTGGCGTACATCGAGGAGTAAAGGCCGACGGGGAGCACCGCGCGGGCCACCTCGCGGGCGACGCCGGCGGCGAGCATCCGCTGGTAGGTCGCGTACGCCTGGCGGTAGGAGTCCTCCATGGCGCCGCCCACCAGCTCGTACTGCTCCGGGCTGCCCTCGACGAAGACGTACTTGCCGGGGCGACCCTGCTGGACCAGCTTGCGGGAGGTGTCCGGCACGTAGAAGACCGGCTGGAGCTCCCGGTAGCGGCCGGATTCCTCGTTGTACGACCAGCCGACGCGGTGCCGCATGAACTCGCGGAAGACGAAGATCGGGGCGCTGACGAAGAAGGTCATCGAGTTGTGCTCGAACGGGCTGCCGTGCCGGTCCCGCATGAGGTAGTTGATCAGGCCCTTGGAGCGCTCCGGGTCCTTGTCCAGCTCCTCCAGGGACTGCTCCCCGACGGTGGAGACGCGGGCGGCGAACAGTACGTCGGAGTCGGTCGCGCTGCTCTTGACCAGCTCGACGGTGACGTCGCTGCGGAGTTCGATCTTGGAATCGTCGGCGGGTGTGTCGGTCACGGTGTGGAGGGCCTTCCCATCTCGTCGCTTGGCGGGGCCACTCTACGGCCCCCTCGGAATCGGGCGTTCGCTGCCGTGCCGCAATGAAGTCGGTGAAACAGGGCACCTGTGGGGGCGTTCGTTCGTCTGTATGAGTAACAGCGAAGCACTCAGTCCCCGAAAGGAGACGCAGCTACATGATCCGCCGGCGTGAACCCGTGCCGTTCGCCTTCGTCGCCGAAGCCGACAGGTTCCGCAGCAATGTCACACCCCCGCCCCGCGAGCGGGCGTCCGTCGGCCAGCAGGCCGGACGCTGGCTGCTCGGTCTCACCGTCGTCGCCGGAATCGCGGGCTCCCTGCTGATCGGGATGCCCGCCCTGTCGACCGACCAGCCCTCGCCGCACAAGCAGCCGTCACAGGCGTCCGAGGGGCGCTAGACGGGCCGGGGGACGGTCGGGCCGACCTCCCGTCCGGGCCCCCGAGAGTGGTGACCGCAGACACAGGTCGGTAGCCTCACCGGGCACAGCACTTGCCATGGAACGAGTGAGGACCAGCCGTGCCCCTGCCCTTCCTGACGGCCGACCGCGCCTTCGACGCGGCCGACGACGTCGCGCTGCCGTACGACGACCGCGACCTGTGGCGCCGGCCCTACCGGCCGGGGCCCTGGCGGGTGGGGGCGGCGGCGGTGATGCTGCTCCTCGCCTCGTTCGTGCTGTTCGCGGCGGTGATCATCGCCGCGACGGGCACGCTGTCCTCGGCGGGCGTGGTCTTCGGCATCGCGGCCGTCGTCATCGCCTGCGCCCTGCGGATGCTGCGCATGGGCGTGTGGGTGAGCGCGCACGGCGTGCGTCAGGTGAGTTTCCTCAGCACCCGCACGGTGGCCTGGCAGCAGGTCGCCAGCATGCGCACGGTGCAGCAGCCGGTGCGCTGGCTCGGGCTGCCGCGCACCGTGCAGGGGCAGGCGCTGCTCCTCGTCCGGCAGGGCCGGTCCACGGACCCGCTGCCGCCCCTGCTGACCACGCACAACTCCGACTTCCTCGCCCGCGAGGGCGCCTTCGACCGGGCGGCCGACGCCGTGGAGGAGTGGGCCGCCGAGTACCGGCGGGCCTGAGCGTCTGGTCAGGCCGCCTGGACGGGCTTGCCGTCGTGGAGGGCGATCGCCCGCTGCATGGCCTTGCGGGCCCGCGGGGTGTCGCGGGCGTCGTGGTAGGCGACGGCGAGGCGGAACCAGCTGCGCCAGTCGCCCGGGGCGTCCTCCGTCTCGGCCTTGCGCAGGGCGAAGACCTCGTCGGCGGAGCCCCGGTCCACACGGCCGCTGGGGGTGCGCTTCAGCTCGTCGACGGGCAGTCCGCCCTCGGCGTCGAGTTCGGCGGCGAGCTGGTTGGCCTTGCGGACGAACTGGGTGTTCTTCCACAGGAACCACAGGCCGATGACCGGCAGGATCAGCACCGCGACGCCAAAGGTGACGGTGAGGAGGGTGCCGGTCTCGATGAGCAGCACACCGCGGCTGCCGACCAGGACGAAGTAGAAGACCAGGACGGCGGCCGTGATGACGTAGGAGATCTTCGCGCGCATGAGGGTCAAGGGCTCAGTTCAGGTCCAGGAAGTGTTCCAGGCCGAACGTGAGGCCCGGGGTGGTGACCACCCTGCGGGCGCCCAGCAGGATGCCCGGCATGAAGCTGCTGTGGTGCAGGGAGTCGTGCCGGACGGTGAGGGTCTCGCCCTCGCCGCCGAGCAGGACCTCCTGGTGCGCGAGCAGGCCGCGCAGGCGGATCGCGTGGACCGGGACACCGTCGACGTCGGCGCCGCGGGCGCCGTCCAGGGCGGTGGCAGTGGCGTCGGGCGCCGGGGCGGAGCCTGCCTTCTGCCGGGCCTCGGCGATCAGCTGGGCGGTGCGGGTGGCGGTGCCGCTGGGGGCGTCCACCTTGTTCGGGTGGTGCAGCTCGACGACCTCGACGGACTCGAAGTACGGGGCGGCGAGCTGCGCGAACTTCATGGTCAGGACGGCGCCGATGGAGAAGTTGGGCGCGATGAGGACGCCTGTCTCCGGGGAGGCGTCGAGCCAGGAGTTCAGCCGCGCGAGGCGCTCGTCGGTCCAGCCGGTGGTGCCGACGACGGCGTGGATGCCGTGGCGTACGCAGTAGTCGAGGTTGTCCATCACCGAGGCGGGGGTGGTCAGCTCGACGGCGACCTGGGCGCCGGTGCCGGCCAGCGTGTCCAGGCTGTCGCCCCGGCCGAGGGCCGCGACCAGTTCCATGTCCTCGGCGGCCTCGACCGCCCGTACCGCCTCGGAGCCGATCCGGCCCCTGGCTCCGAGGACGGCCACGCGCAGCTTGCTCATGTCTCTTGCTTCCTTACCGGGGATCGTTAGGCGACGGCGTCGTGCAGCCGGGACGCCTGCTTGTCCTTCAGCGGGCCGATGACCGACAGCGAGGGCCGCCGTCCCAGGACGTCGCGGGCGACCGCGCGGACGTCGTCCGGCGTGATCGAGGCTATCCGGGCCAGCATGTCGTCGACGGACATCTGCTCGCCCCAGCACAGCTCGCTCTTGCCGATACGGTTCATCAGCGCGCCGGTGTCCTCCAGGCCGAGGACCGTGGAGCCCTGGAGCTGGCCGACGGCGCGGCCGATCTCGTCGTCGGTGAGGCCGTGCTCGGCGACGTGGTCCAGCTCGTCGCGGCAGATCTTCAGCACGTCGTGCACCTGCGAGGGCCGGCAGCCCGCGTAGACGCCGAAGAGGCCGCAGTCGGCGAAGCCCGAGGTGTACGAGTACACGCTGTAGGCGAGGCCGCGCTTCTCGCGGACCTCCTGGAACAGGCGCGAGGACATGCCGCCGCCGAGGGCGGTGTTGAGCACGCCCATCGCCCAGCGCCGCTCGTCGCTGCGGGCCAGGCCCGGCATGCCGAGGATGACGTGGGCCTGCTCGGTCCTGCGGCCGATCAGCTCCATGCGGCCCGCGGCACGGATGGAGCGCCGTCCGTCGCGCGGGGCGACGGGGTCGGCGACCGGCTCCCGGAAGGCGCCGGCCTTCTCGAAGGCGGCGCGGACCTGGCGTACGACCTTGTTGTGGTCGACGTTGCCGGCCGCGGCGACCACCAGGTGGGTGGGGTCGTAGTGCTTCTTGTAGAAGCGGCGGATGCGGTCGGCGGTGAGGGCGTTGACCGTGTCGACGGTGCCGAGGACGGGGCGGCCGAGGGCGTTGTCCCCGAACATGGTGTGCGCGAAGAGGTCGTGCACGCAGTCGCCCGCGTCGTCCTCGGTCATCGCGATCTCTTCGAGGATGGCGCCGCGTTCGACGTCGACGTCCTCCTCCTGGATCAGGGAGCCGGTCAGCATGTCGCAGACGACGTCGATGGCCAGTGGCAGGTCGGTGTCGAGCACGCGTGCGTAGTAGCACGTGTACTCCTTCGCCGTGAACGCGTTCATCTCGCCGCCGACGGCGTCGAGGGCGGCGGAGATGTCCAGGGCACTGCGCTTGCGGGTGCCCTTGAAGAGCAGGTGCTCCAGGTAGTGGGTGGCGCCGTTCAGGGCCGGGGTCTCGTCGCGGGAGCCGACGTGGGCCCAGATGCCGAAGGTCGCCGAGCGGACCGAGGGCAGGGTCTCGGTGACGATGCGCAGGCCGCCCGGGAGGGTGGTCCTGCGGACCGTGCCGGTGCCGTGCTCGCCCTTGATCAGGGTTTGGGTACGGGCGAGGGGGCCGCGCCGCCGGGGCGGGGGGGGGGGGGTGTGTGTGAAAACTCGCGCCCCCCCCCATCTGAGATGCAGGAG
>NZ_JBHXNW010000055.1:0-53695 GCF_042717365.1 Streptomyces sp. NPDC058534 | reverse complement strand
GGGGGGGGGGGGCTGTCGGTGGTGTGGGGGGGGGGTGGGGGGGGCCCGGGCCGGCGGCCGGTGTGGGGGTGCGGGCCGTCGCCTTGGCGCTACGAGACGTCACTTCTCGGTGTCGTCCTTCTTGTCGTCGTCGGCTTCTTCGCCCTCGACCACGGGGATCAGGGAGAGCTTGCCGCGGGAGTCGATCTCGGCGATCTCGACCTGGACCTTCTGGCCCACACCGAGGACGTCCTCGACGTTCTCCACGCGCTTGCCGCCGGCCAGCTTGCGGATCTGCGAGATGTGCAGCAGACCGTCCTTGCCGGGCATCAGGGAGACGAACGCGCCGAAGGTGGTCGTCTTCACGACCGTGCCCAGGTAGCGCTCGCCGACCTCGGGCATGGTCGGGTTGGCGATGCTGTTGATCGTGGCGCGGGCGGCCTCGGCGGCCGGGCCGTCGGCGGCACCGATGTAGATGGTGCCGTCGTCCTCGATCGTGATGTCGGCGCCCGTGTCCTCCTGGATCTGGTTGATCATCTTGCCCTTGGGGCCGATGACCTCACCGATCTTGTCGACCGGGATCTTCACGGTGATGATCCGCGGCGCGTTCGGGGACATCTCGTCCGGCGTGTCGATCGCTTCCATCATCACGTCGAGGATGTGGAGGCGGGCGTCACGGGCCTGCTTGAGGGCGGCGGCCAGGACGGAGGCCGGGATGCCGTCCAGCTTGGTGTCGAGCTGGAGGGCGGTCACGAACTCCTTGGTGCCGGCGACCTTGAAGTCCATGTCGCCGAAGGCGTCCTCCGCACCGAGGATGTCGGTGAGGGCGACGTAGTGCGTCTCGCCCTTGATCTCCTGGGAGATCAGGCCCATGGCGATACCGGCGACGGGGGCCTTCAGCGGCACACCGGCGTTCAGCAGCGACATGGTGGAGGCGCAGACCGAGCCCATGGACGTCGAGCCGTTGGAGCCGAGGGCCTCGGACACCTGGCGGATCGCGTACGGGAAGTCCTCGCGCGCCGGCAGCACCGGCACGATGGCGCGCTCGGCGAGGGCGCCGTGGCCGATCTCGCGGCGCTTCGGGGAGCCGACGCGGCCGGTCTCGCCGACGGAGTACGGCGGGAAGTTGTAGTTGTGCATGTAGCGCTTGCGGGTCACCGGGGAGAGGGTGTCCAGCTGCTGCTCCATGCGGAGCATGTTGAGGGTGGTGACGCCCAGGATCTGGGTCTCGCCACGCTCGAACAGCGCGGAACCGTGCACGCGCGGGATGGCCTCGACCTCGGCGGCCAGGGTGCGGATGTCGGTGACACCGCGGCCGTCGATGCGCTTCTTCTCCTTGATGACGCGCTCACGGACCAGGTTCTTGGTCAGGGAGCGGTACGCGGCGGAGATCTCCTTCTCGCGGCCCTCGAACTCCGGCAGGAGCTTCTCGGCGGCGAGCGTCTTGACGCGGTCCAGCTCGGCCTCGCGCTCCTGCTTGCCGGCGATGGTGAGCGCCTGGGAGAGCTCGGGCTTGACGGCGCCGGTGAGGGCCTCCAGGACGTCGTCCTGGTAGTCCAGGAAGACCGGGAACTCGCCGGTCGGCTTGGCGGCCTTCGCGGCGAGGTCGGCCTGGGCGCGGCACAGCACCTTGATGAAGGGCTTCGCGGCATCCAGACCGGCGGCGACGACCTCCTCGGTGGGCGCCTCGGCGCCGCCCTCGACCAGCTTGACGGTCTTCTCGGTGGCCTCGGCCTCGACCATCATGATCGCGACGTCGCCGTCCTCCAGGGCGCGGCCCGCGACGACCATGTCGAAGACGGCGTCCTCGAGCTCGGTGTGCGTCGGGAAGGCGACCCACTGACCGCGGATCAGCGCGACGCGGACGCCGCCGATCGGGCCGGAGAAGGGCAGGCCGGCCAGCTGGGTGGACGCGGAGGCGGCGTTGATCGCCACGACGTCGTACAGGTGGTCGGGGTTGAGGGCCATGATCGTGGCGACGACCTGGATCTCGTTGCGCAGGCCCTTCTTGAAGGACGGGCGCAGCGGGCGGTCGATCAGGCGGCAGGTGAGGACGGCGTCCTCGGAGGGGCGGCCCTCACGGCGGAAGAAGCTGCCGGGGATCTTGCCGGCGGCGTACATCCGCTCCTCGACGTCCACCGTGAGCGGGAAGAAGTCGAGCTGGTCCTTGGGGTTCTTGGAGGCGCTCGTGGCCGACAGCACCATGGTGTCGTCGTCCAGGTACGCCACGGCGGAACCGGCGGCCTGCCTGGCCAGCCGTCCCGTCTCGAAGCGGATGGTGCGGGTGCCGAATGCGCCGTTGTCGATGACGGCTTCGGCGTAGTGGGTCTCGTTCTCCACTAGTGTCTTCTCCGTTACTTGTCGTCTTTCGTCCCTCCTCGCCCGTGTGGCGGGGGGACGGTCGTGGAGAAGCGCTCCGTGCGGTGCGGGCCGGTCTTCGATCGAAGCACCCGGGGTTCTGCCCGCGGGGGCCACTACCGAGGACCGGCGGCGGCGAAGCGCGCTTCTCCTCGTTTCGTTCGTTGGGTCGTACGTCGTACGTGCTGTGTCTGATACCACACTACAAAGGGCCGGCGACACCGCGCACGTACAGCAAAGGGAGCGGCCCCCGAACGAATGGGAACCGCCCCCTTCACGGCGTCCTACTTGGCGCCCGCCGCACCGCGGCGGATACCGAGGCGCTCGACCAGCGCACGGAAGCGCTGGATGTCCTTCTTGGCGAGGTACTGCAGCAGCCGGCGGCGCTGGCCGACCAGGATCAGCAGACCACGACGGGAGTGGTGGTCGTGCTTGTGGGTCTTGAGGTGCTCGGTCAGGTCGGAGATCCGACGGGACAGCAGCGCGACCTGGACCTCGGGGGAGCCGGTGTCGCCCTCCTTGGTACCGAACTCGGAGACGATCTGCTTCTTCACTGCGGCGTCGAGCGACACGCGTACTCCTCTTGGTCTGTGTGGCCACCGAGTGCCCCCGGTCTACGTCTCGGGGGGTCTTCCGTAACTCGGAAGGCGGGGATCCGCTGGGCGCGGCCTCCAGGGCTCGGGCTCCGGGGGCGCGTACACATACGGCCGTCACACAGCGTACCAGTGTGGACGGAGGCCTCTTCCCTCAGGCTCGGCGGCCTGGCCGCCACCCTTGTGGTCACGGGTATCCACAAACCGCTGAACAGGCAGAACGACGGGAAGTAGGGTGACCTCACAGACCGCTCGCAGTGCAGGAGGGACCCACCCATCATGGTCGATGCCGAGGACCGGGAACTCAAGGCGCGCAAGGACCGGGAGCGGGACGAGCTCTACTCCCTCGACATCTCCGGCGTCGAATGGCACAGCGCGCCCGGCACCGAGGAGCACGAGGAGCGGGTCGAGATCGCCTACCTGCCCGAGGGTGCCGTGGCCATGCGGTCGTCGCTGGACCCGGACACCGTGCTGCGGTACACGGAGGCGGAGTGGCGGGCGTTCGTGCTCGGGGCGCGGGACGGGGAATTCGACCTGGAGCCGGCGGCGCCGGATGCCACGGGCGGCGCCGGGTAGCACCCGGGCGGGCGGCGCGCCACTCGGCGCCCGCCCGCGGAACCGCCTCAGTTTCCTGTCATCGACCGCGCCGCGGCGTAGACGTCGAACACGGCGAGCGCCAGGGGAATCAAGGTCAGCAGCACGAAGACTTCGGCGATCTCCATGAAACGTCCCCAGAAGGGCGTCACGCCGCGCCGCGGGGTCGTCAGGCCGATCGCGGTGACCAGGGCGACAGCCGCCACGACCGCCGCAGCCAGCCAGACGCTGCGGATGTCGAGGGCACCGGTGTCCCCCTTGAGCGCGTCGTGCCAGTACTCCACCGGGGGGTTCATCGCCAGTCCCAGACCGAGGAAGACGAGACAGGCGAGCCCGGCGGCCAGCGAGGCGGCTACCTGGGCGGTGTAGCGGAAGAGCTGCGCCCGCATCACCATCGCGACGCCGGTGGCGAGCGTCAGCAGTTGCGCCCACACGTTGTCCGTGAAGCCCAGCACGATCGACGCGCCCACGGAGACCAGCGCACAGCCGCCGACCAGTCCGGCGAGGAGTTCGTGGCCGCGACGGGCCTGGACGGCGACGCGCTCGGCGTCCACGGGTTCCGGGGCGGTGTCGTCCGCCGCGTAGGAGCCGCGCGGCCCGTTGGGCGGCTCGAAACCGATGGGGAGCCGCGCGAAGCGCAGGGACAGTCCCGGCAGGAAGGCGAGGGCGCACACCGCCAGGGGGGCGCAGATCGCGGCCGCCTCCATGGGCCGCAGGTCCGTCAGCATCGCCACGAACGTCGTGAGCAGGCCGACCGCCGCGGCGAAGAGGAAGGCCACGAAGGGGCTGTCGCCGCCCGGCGACACCAGGGTGAGTACGACCGACGCGACCAGCACAGCCGCGCACGCCAGCAGGAACTGGAGCCGTCCGATGCCCTGACCCTCGGCGAGCGGCAGCAGTCCTGAACCGGCCACGGCGATGTTCGGCAGCGCACCCAGGCCGAGGGCGACCGCGAAGCCACGGTCGTCGTAGACGCGGGCTCGGACACACGCGAAGGTGACGAGCAGGAGGCCGGTGACCGCGGCGACTATGCCCTGCAGGCTGTGCATGTCGTGGCGGATCTGGGCACTCCAGACCACGAACGCCGACAGCACCGCGAGGACGCATGCCCCGACCAGGCCGGCCACGCGCGTGAGCGAGCCGTCCCACAGCGTGCGGTCGTGGGTGACGGCGGAGGCGACGGCCTCCGAGACGTCGTCGAAGACGGCCGGGGGCAGCGAATCGGCGAACGGGCGCAGCGTGAGCAGTTCGCCGTCCAGAATGCGCTGGGCCGCGAAGGACCGGGCACTTTCGAGGACGGTCCCGTCGCGGCGTACGAGGTGATAACCGACCGGTGCGCCCTCGGCGGGACTCTGCTGGGAGAACCGCAGGATCTCCGGGTACAGGTCGGCGACCGGTACATCGTCGGGCAGGGCCACGTCGATGCGGCTGTCGGGCGCAACGATCGTGACCCGGCAGAAGCCGAGCCCCGAGCCCGCCGCGGCCGGGGCAACGGTGCCCCCCGCTCCGCCTGTCGCGCCGGTGGGCGCGGAGGCCGTCATGGTCACCCGGTGTTCCCCCTCGTAGGTGATGTCGGAAAGGTGCGGTACAGGCGCGCTCTCGCCGCCGCCCGGGCGCCTCGCCGGTGTGTGCTTCTGTCGAGCGTTGCGCAGTCCACATGGTTCCCGGCACGGTTCCCGGCGGGTTCGCGGGTGTTCACGCGTCGCACAGGCACCCTACCGCCCGGCACTGTCGGTGCGTGTCAGTAGGATCGCCCTCTGCGACCGACGTGCGCCGGGAGACGGGCGGCGGACGGAACGGGTCGGGCAGGCAAGGGAATTGGTACGCATTGAGTCACATCGTCGTCAAGCGCCCGCCTCGGGCACTGCCGAAGAACGTGCCCACGCAGGAGGTCCACCTGCAGCCACCGCCGGAGCTTCCGCGCGGGCAGCAGGAGGGCGTCTGGATGCAACTCCTGCCCATGCTCGGCATGGGCGGGTCCGTGGTGTTCTTCTTCAGTCCCCAGGCCCATCCCTTCATGAAGATCATGGGGATGGTGATGGTGGCCTCCACCATCGCCATGGGTGTCGCGATGCTCATCCGCTACCGCCGCGGCAACCAGGGCCAGATGGCCGACATGCGCAGGGACTACCTGCGCTACCTGGCGCAGGCCAGGCGCACCGCGCAGAGGACGGCGACGGCTCAGCGCGACGCCCAGTACTACCTGCACCCCTCGCCCGAGCAACTGTGGGCGCTGGTCGCCGAGGGCAGCCGGACGTGGGAACGGCGCACCGGTGACGAGGACTTCGTCCAGGTACGCGTGGGTCTCGGCCCGCAGGCCCTGGCAACTCCCCTGGTACCACCCGAGACCGCTCCCGTGGACGAGCTGGAGCCGTTGACGACGGGCGCCATGCAGCGCTTCCTGGCCACGCACAGCACCCTTGAGGACCTGCCGATGGCGGTCTCACTAAGGGCCTTCTACCACGTGACGATCAGCGGCGAGCCGGTCACCGTGCGCGGCACCGCCCGGGCCGTCACCGCCTCGCTCGCCGCGCTGCACTCCCCCGAGGACCTGGTGATCGCCGTGGCCGCCGGGCACGAGTCGGCGCCGGAATGGGAGTGGGCCAAGTGGCTGCCCCACGTGCAGGCCGGGGGCGTCGCGGACGGCGCGGGCTCCCGGCGCCTGATCACGGCCGACCCGGCGGCCCTGGAGGAGTTGCTCGGCGCCCGTCTCGAGGGCCGGCCCAGGTTCCACCCGGGCGGACGTCCGGTGCCCGAGCAGCCGCACCTGGTCGTCGTGCTCGACGGGGTGTCCCTGCTTCCGACGTCGCTGCTGGCCAGTCCCGAGGGCCTGCAGGGCGTGACCGTGCTGGAGGTGATCCCCGGCACCCTCACCACCGGACGCGGCGACCTCTCGGTCGTCGTACAGCCGAAGGACCTGCGCCTTGAGTCGGCCCACGGCGCGGTCTACGAGGGGATGCCCGACGTCCTCTCCGAGCCGAGCGCGGAAGCCCTGGCCCGCCAGCTCGCACCACTGCGCGTGGGAGCGGGCGGGGACAACGACGAGCCGCTCCTCGCCAATCTGGACTTCACCGACCTGCTCAGCCTCGGTGACGCCGCCTCAGTCGATCCGCGGCGCACGTGGCGGCCCCGCTCGCAGTCCGAACGGCTCAGGGTGCCGATCGGCGTCGGTGAGGACGGCCGGCCCGTGATGCTCGACCTGAAGGAGGCGGCACAGGAGGGCATGGGGCCGCACGGCCTGTGCGTGGGCGCGACCGGCTCCGGCAAGTCGGAGCTGCTGCGCACGCTGGTTCTCGGCCTGGCGGTGACCCACTCGTCCGAGACCCTCAACTTCGTACTCGCCGACTTCAAGGGCGGGGCGACGTTCGCCGGGATGGCGCAACTGCCCCACGTCGCCGCCGTGATCACCAACCTCGCGGACGACCTGACGCTGGTCGACCGGATGGGCGACTCGATCCGCGGCGAGCTCAACCGCCGTCAGGAGATGCTCCGCGACGCGGGCAACTACGCCAACATCCACGACTACGAGAAGGCCCGCGCGGCGGGTGCCGCGCTGCAGCCGATCCCCTCGCTCGTCCTGGTCATCGACGAGTTCAGCGAACTGCTCACGGCGAAACCGGACTTCATCGAGATGTTCGTGCAGATCGGCCGCATCGGCCGGTCACTGGGGGTGCATCTGCTGCTCGCCTCGCAGCGGCTCGAGGAAGGACGCCTGCGCGGACTGGAGACCTACCTGTCCTACCGGATCGGCCTGCGCACCTTCTCCGCTGCCGAGTCGCGGGCCGCGCTCGGCGTCCCGGACGCCTACGAGCTGCCGAACGTCCCCGGCTCCGGTTTCCTGAAGTTCGGTACGGACGAGATGGTGCGCTTCAAGGCCGCGTACGTATCGGGCGTGTACCGCTCGAGTGCGCGGCAGACGGCGTCCTCCTCCGGCTCGCTGCCGGTCGACCGGCGGCCCGTGCTGTTCACCGCCGCCGAGGTCCCGGTGCGGTACGCGGCGGTGCCGCCACAGCGTGAGGAGAGTCCGGACGAGTCGGGCGACGCCCTCGCCGACACCGTCCTCGACGTCGTCGTACGGCGGCTGGAGGCTCAGGGCCCGTCCGCCCACCAGGTGTGGCTGCCCCCGCTGGACAGCCCGCCGTCACTCGACGCGCTGCTGCCCGGCCTCGCCCCGGTGGCAGGGCGCGGCCTGACCCAGCCCGGCTACGAAGGTGCGGGGCGGCTCGTGGTGCCCGTCGGCATCGTGGACAAGCCGTACGAACAGCGCCGGGACCCGCTGTGGGTGGACTTCGGGGGCGCGGCCGGCCACATGCAGATCCTGGGTGGCCCGCAGTCGGGCAAGTCGACGCTGCTGCGCTCGCTCATCTCGTCCTTCGCGCTCACGCACACCCCGCACGAGGTGCAGTTCTACGGACTGGACTTCGGTGGCGGCGGCCTGTCGGCGGTGGCCGGCCTGCCCCACGTCGGCGGCGTGGCCTCACGCCTCGACCCCGAGAAGGTACGGCGCACGGCGGCCGAGGTGTACGGCGTGCTGAGCCGACGGGAGGAGTACTTCCGCACGACGGGCATCTCCTCGATCGCGGAGTTCCGCGCCCGCCGCGCGCGAGGCGACATCGCGGTGACCGATCAGCCCTGGGGCGACGTGTTCCTGGCCATCGACGGCTGGGGGAACTTCCGCGCGGACTACGAGGCGCTGGAGTCGATCGTGCTGGACATCGCGGCACGCGGTCTCGGCTACGGCATCCACCTGATCCTTACCGCGTCCCGCTCCATGGAGGTCCGCGGCAACCTCAAGGACCAGCTGATGAACCGCCTCGAGCTCCGGCTCGGCGACCCCATGGACTCCGAGTTCGACCGCAAGGTCGCGGCGACCGTGCCGACGGGCGTGCCCGGACGTGGCCAGACCCCGCAGAAGCAGCACTTCATGGCGGCGGTCCCGCGCATGGACGGGCTGTCCTCCGACACGGACCTCGCAGAGGCCACCCAGGCGCTCGGGACCGAGGTCGCCCGGCACTGGCAGCAGCCGGGTGCACCCGTGGTGCGGTTGCTGCCGCGCGAGTTCCCGGTGCGCGAGTTGCCGCCGGGGGGCCGGTTCCCCCGACGCGGGGTGTCGTTCGCGCTCGACGAGGACAACCTCGAACCGGTGTTCGTGGACTTCGACCAGGATCCGTTCTTCCTGATCTTCGGCGAGAGCGAGTCCGGCAAGTCCAACCTGCTGAAGGTGCTCATCCAACGGCTCACCGAGCGCTACGACGGCGACTCCTGCAAGCTGTTCGTCATCGACAACCGCCGCTCCCTGCTGGGGGTGACCCCGCCCTCGCACCTCGCCGAGTACGTGCCCATGTCGAATCAGATGCAGCATCACATGGACGCGCTGGCCGAGCTGATGCAGCGCCGTACGCCGACCGCAGACGTCACGCCGGAGCAGTTGCGCGACCGCAGTTGGTGGCAGGGCCCGACGGTGTACATCGTCATCGACGACTTCGACCTGGTGGCCACGTCGAGCGGCAACCCGCTGGCTGGCCTGACCGAACTCCTCCCCTTCGCCCGGGACGTCGGCGTGCGCTTCATCATCGCCCGCTCGACCGCGGGCGCGGGCCGCGCCGGCTACGAGGCCTTCATGCAGCGCCTCAAGGAACTCGGCGCCCAGGGCGTCGTCCTCGCCGGCGATCCGGCCGAGGGCGACCTGCTCGGCGGCGTACGCCCGCGCCCGATGCCGCCGGGGCGGGGCGTGTTCGTGTCGCGGCGGCGGGGGAAGCCGTTGGTGCAGGTGGGGTTGGTGGAGGACGGGGGCGGGTGGTGAGAGGGGTTCCGGCGGCCGTCCCGGTCTACAGGACCACCTTCGGGTGAACTGCCCCAGACACGAACGAAAGAGGGTGGGCGTCTCCCGCGCACGCCCACCCTCGTTGCCGCGGCGGCTCGGACCGCCTGCGGCTACTACCTCACTTACGGCACCTGCGACTACTGCAGGTACCTGGACGCCGCCAGGTCGCCCTCCATGTACGTACCGCCGGACGAGCCGACGACATGTCCGATGCCCATGAGGGCCTGGTGGATGTCGCTGGTTTCCTTGCGCCAGAGTTCCAGCTTCACCGCATAGGCATCCTGAGCCTTGCCCGCCCAGTACTGCTTGCTGCCTTCCACCATCTTGGTGAGTTGCTGAATGTCCTCGTCGAGCAGCTTCGCCTCGTTGGCGAGGTTGGTCGCCGCGAAGTCGAGTCCGTCGTACGTCACCTGCAGTCCGTCGGCGTTACGGCTCATCTCTGCCTACCTCTTCTCGTTCCGGATGTGCTCCGGCTGTGGCTGATGTCTGCACCGCGAGCCTTGCCCAAACCGCTCTTCGGCGCCTGTTGACCGCTCGCCTCAGAACGAGCTGAGGGGCGACGACTGGACCGTGGGGGCACCGTCATTGATGTTGATCTTGTTCACGGCAGCACGGACTTCGTCTTCCTTGCTGTCCTTGATGTTGCGCGTCGCGGTCATCGCGTCCACGACGTCGGCCAGGATGCGGCCCATGTTCTGCAGCGACGTGTTGATCTCGTACTGCTTCTTGTCGAACGCGGCCCGGCCGATGCCCTGCCACTGCCCTTCGAGACTGTCGATCACACCCTGCAGGTTGTGCACCCGCTTGCGGATGGCCTCGAATTTCTCGTACATGTCCTTCTGCAGCTTGACTACCGCTGCATCTTCTAGCTTCTGGTCGACGGCCATGATCCGCCCTGCCCTCCCTGTTCCTTCTCTGACTACGACACCGACGACGCCGGTGTCAGTTCGCGCGCCGCGCCCGCAGTACGGCGAAGGCGCCGCCGCCGATCACGACGACGGCTGCGGCGGCGCCCAGTGTGATCCACAGGGTGCTGCTGCTGTCGTTCGAGGCGTTCGCCGAGGCGGCTTTCGCATCGTCCGATCCTGCTGCCGCCTGCTTGTCCTTGGACGACCCTTCCGCGCCTTGTGACGCGGCTGTTGCACCCGCGGGCGGCTCGGACGGCTTCGAGGAGGCGGACGCCGGGGGAATCTCCGTCACCAGCTTCTCCCCCTCCTGCGTGTTCTCCTTGCGGAGCGGGTCCGAGTACGGTTCACCGGCGTCGTAGTCCGGGTTCGCCAGCACCGAGCGGGGGCGGATGGTTCCGTAGCCGGCGGTCGCGGTCGGCTTGTCCTTGGGCCACTTGCGGCCAGCTGTGTCGATCAGGGAGCGGGTGACCTGGTTCGCCGTCCAGTCGGGGTGCGCGGACCAGATGAGGGCGGCTGCGGCGGAGGTGATGGCGGTGCTGAAGCTGGTGCCAGGCATGTCGGGACAGTACTCGTCAAAGCTCGGCTTGCAGTAACCAGGGATGTCCTCACCCGGCGCCACCAAGTCGACGTATTGGCCCGACTGGGCGAAGTCCGAGATGTGACTCTTTTCATCGATGGACGACACACCGATGACATACGGATAGCCGGCGGGATAGCCGATGAATCCGCTGTCCTGGCCCTCATTCCCTACGCCCGCGATCAACAACTTCCCCTTGGACGCGGCGTACTTCACCGCTTCTTCGAACTCTGGCTCGTAAGCAGGGGAGGCGAAGGACATACTGATGATGCGCACGTCGCTGTCCGCAGCTGCCTTGATCGCCGCCCACGGGGTGGGCGCACGCTTCTCTTCTTTTTCGTCGAGCAAGTCGTCCAGCGCGATGCGGTACGGCACGATCTCCGCGTCGGGCGCCAGCCCTCGGATCCCGCCTCCTGCCCCGGTGCCGGCAATCAACTCTGCCATGGTCGTCCCGTGGCCGTCGTAGTCGTCCGTGGCACCGTACGCGACTTGCTTCGGTACTTCATCGGCCAGAACCTGACCCTTGAGGGAAAGCGTGTTGGGGTTCACTCCAGTGTCGATCACAGCGACCTTGATGCCCTCCCCCGTACTGGCCTCCCACATCTTCTCGGCCTGCATCGGTCCCAGGTACCACTGCTCCGACCGAGCATCGGCCGCGGCGGCACCCGGAGCGAAGCTCAGGCCGACGGCAACCAGGGCGCTCGCGACAGCACCCCCCACGCGTACTCGCAGCCCGCGACGTGTTGCTGACTTCATGATGGGATGAGTCCTCGCTCACGCTCAGTTGACAACCGGCGGCACATCGCGCCGCGGATTCGTAGGCAGGTGTGTCTCTTCGTCCTCGACCAGGTAGTCGGGACGCTGTGTCCCTTCTTCCCTGCGTTCGTCACTACGGCGCCCACGTCCGCCGGGCCCCCGTACAAGCCCCGCACCGCCACGGGTCATGCCATTCCGCTCGGCACCGGCAGCGGACCTCAGCCCTGCGGGCACGCCTGTGATGCCAGGCTTCGTCACGGGTCGGCCCTTGCCCGACTGGGATCCGGCTTCCGCTCCGACGACCGTGCCACGTGGATGCTTCGGGCCACTTCGCCCCGCCACACCTGGAGTGCTCGCCGGCCGGCCCCCAACTACACCGCCGGCCCGGCCGGCACCGGTAACCGGGCCACTCGTCGATCGCGGTGCCATCGTGGGGTTGGCACGTGGTGTACCGCCGCTCACCCCGTGCCCCATGGGCGACGGCTTCGTTCCTGACGTGATGCCCTTGGCTCCCGGCTGCCCAGCAGACGCCGGACGCCCCACCTGGTTCAAAGGACCTTGGTTGACCGGACGGCCGGGACCCGAGCCTCCACCACCTCCCGAGCCGGGAGTCACTCGCCCCTGGGCGGAGAACGGCGTCCTAGCACGGTCAGGTCCACCGGAGGCCCGACCAGGGCGACCAGGGGGCACTGGAGTGCCGAAGCCAGATACGGACGGACCGATCGGCCCGGCGCCGTCAGCGGGAGGCAGCGTGGTCGGCAATGTGTGCCCGGAAACGGGCGCAGTGGGGAGCGTCGGCGTGCCAACACTGTCGATGTTCGTCGCAACGGGCACGTCGGGGTATACGGTCTTCCCCGTAATGCCTTCAGGAGAATCGACCCCGCCATCCGCGTACTGCGGCTGGGTCCGATCCTCCAAGACTGTGGCTGAGTGGCCGCCTGAGTTCCAGCTCCCGCGTTCCTCTACGCCATTAGATTGATGAGAAGTGGGCCCCTCCTTGATGGAACCCCTGTCAGGCTTCGGAACCCCCACATCGGGCATAGCCTTGAACGTTGGCGGCTCCAACCCCGCCAACATCTCCTCAGACACGGCGTAGTAGGACGACAACCGGTTCATCTGGTTGATCGCCTCTTGGCGGCTCTTCTCGACAAGGACCGCTTCTGCGTACTCGCTGTTGCCCTCAACCTGCATGGGCGTCGGGACCTGCTCGGGCCGCAGCGCCTTGCTCGTCGGCCTCGTATCACGTTTCGGCATGGCCGTGCGTACGGCTGCCAGGCCCACGGCAGCAGCGGTGATCTGGTCTCCCGCCCCGCCGGCGAAGGTACTCAGCCCGTGCGTGCTGGTGACGAGTGAGCGCCCCCACTTGCGGAAGGCTTCGCCGGCCTCGCCCTCCCAGCGAACACCTCCGATATGGCCGTCCAGCTCCTTGGCGGCGTCCTTGATGGCGTCCCGCGCATCCCATAGCGCCTGGCCGGAGCTTTCCAGGTCTTCCGGGTTCGTCTGTTCGACGAGGTCGACCATCTCGTTGAGGTCGTGGTCCTCGAAGTTCGTCCGGCCCTGCAAGGCCGAACCCAGCGGCGTTGATTCGACAGCCGACTGCAGCATCCCGTTGAAGATGCCGAACGAAGGACGTTCTTCCAGGCGTCGGGTGAAGTCCGCAACGGCGTTCTGCTGAGAGACTCGATCGTAGTCCGCCTCGTGGTGCTTTTCGGACATCGTTAGAGACTCCCGCTGGTAGCCGTCTGATTGGTGTGCAGGGCTTCGCCCTTGGCATCCTCGATCCGCTTGATCTGCGTCTGGATCTGTGCGAAGCGGCGGCGCTGCTCCTCTTCGAGGTTGTCGAAGCCCACGTGCGCACCCCTGACGGCGATGCCGATCGCCTCGATCTGAAGATGCAATCTCTTTGAGAGGCTGGTGAGCTCTTCGTGAACCCGGTTGTACTGCAGGTACAGCGCATGGGCCTCCGGGAAGGCGGCCATGCTGCCGCTGTTCAGCGAAGCGGGCTTGATCCTTTGTGCGTCGATACGCGTCGGATCGCCCGCCGAGCCTTCAAGATTGCGGAGTGCGCTGTCCACCCGCTTCACGAACGTCGACAGCGCCTCGCCTGTGACCTCCAGGTCGGCCGCCCTGGCAGCGGACGCCCCTCCCACCATTTCCACTGGAAGCATGCTGCTACCTCCCCCGCTTCCCCGTACGTCCATCGCCCGAGCCAGACTGAACCGCTCGCACGCACAACTGATCGTAACCGCAAGAGATCGATACTGTAGCCACCGGGTAGGCCCTACCCAACCGCCATTTACGCCAGCCTTGTTGCTCTCGCGCGCACTGGTTTCGACGTTCAACTATCGAGGCGGCACCCTGACCTCACCTACGCCCCCTCCCGACACCACCGGTCGCTCAGCCGCACACCGACCGCCCGAACATCGAGACTTTCGCCCGCAATTGGCGCATTCTCGACTCCTGAGGCCGCCAGCAACGCCCTCGTCCTGAAGCCACGAGACCCGGTCACCACGCGTCCATGCCACCGGCGCAGAGATCCACGCTCATAGCCTGAAGACCCCACGCCAGGTCCACCCAGCGCCAAGGACAGCATCCCGCAGAGGCTCGGTCATCTCCCTCGTCGAAAAGCGGAACTCCTTCCCGTCCCGATACACGGCAGGGGCGTATCCACGCCCGTACTGCTCATTGCCCCCGCCGGCGGAACGCCTCTCCCACCGTTCGTCGAGGAACCGCACCTCAGACCCAGCGGGCACGAGTCGCATCCTCGTCCGAAGCGTGACCCCCACTCGAGGCACCCGGCACTCGGCAACAAGGTCCGCCTTCTCCTCCCACAAGGCCTCCCGCACCCAAAACGGTGCCGGATCCCCGCCGAGGCCGAGCAGCGCATCTCGAACGTCCTCAACGGAGCGCGGAACGGTTCCGTTCACGGGGCGCCGCGTACCGGTGACCCTGTCGAACAATCCCACGGTTCCGTTCACCCACACTTCAGCGCATTGACAGTGGCCGAGAGGCAAGCGCGCGTGAACGTACTCGACACCCATCGTGGCCGATAACCGAGGGGCCTGAACGCGCCCGTCAAGACACTGAAGTACGAGTGACCGCCATCCATGAGGTTGCGCCCTCTAAGAACGTGTCCGGCGACTGAAAGCTCACCCCTTTCAGGCTCCCACGGACCCGTGACGTGACCGACATAGACGCGTCCGAGGCGCTGGCGGGAACCTCAGGCTTCCGCACCGTACGTCACGAAGGCGCCCCAGGCCTGGCTGCCCACAACAAAGCTGGGGCCGTCGGAGTCCTTCGAATCACGGACATGGACGGCGCCGGGAGCGTGGGCGATCTCGACGCAGGTGTCGCCGTCGGGTCCGTCGCTGTAGCTACTTTTGAACCATGCCAGTTCGGGGGCATCACTGGCAGCGGTCTCGCGGATCATTCTTCTCCCAGCAGTTGCTCGATGAAGGCCAGCGACTCCCCCGGTGGAAGCGCCTGAGCCCGGACAGTGCCATACCGCAGTTCGAGGATTCGCAGCAGCCTCGGCTCGTGGATCGGGCGGCCGTTGAACGCGCCATCAGAGCGCCCCACGGCCGTCCCGTCCACGAACTTCAGTACCTCGATCCTGCCGCCCATGCCGGAGTGCGGTCCACTGTCCATAGGCATCACCTGAAGCGTGACGTTGCCCAATTGACCCACCGCCAACAAGCGTTCGAACTGCTGTCGTCGCACCATTGTGCCTCCGACCCTGCGACGGAGCGTCGCCTCTTCCAGGACGAACCCGAGCGCAGGCGCGGGGCACCGGTCGTAGACGGCCCGGCGTGCCATGCGGGCGGCCACCCGGCGCTCCAGGTCCTCCGCGGAGTAGGCGGGCTGCCAGCACGCCAGCAAGGCACGGGCGTGCTCGGGAGTTTGCAGCAGACCCGGAATGCTGCTGCACACGTACAGCCCGATTTCCACGGCCTTGGCCTCCAGCTGCGCGAGCTCCCGCACCTTCTTCGGGTACCGGACCTTGGCCACGTCCTCCTTCATCGCCGCGAGCAGCCCGCCGGCCCCCAGAAGTTCGTCCGCCTTGTCGAGATACTCGGGGCGGGGAATCCGCTTCCCGCCCTCGATTTTGTAGACCAGGTCCTCGCCATACCCGGCCGCCTTCGCGAAGTCCGGCGCCCTCATCCCCGCAGCCTCGCGCCGCAGCTTCAGCTGCCGCCCCACGGTCTCGATGACCGCGACGCCCCACTCGTCGTCGGGGTCGACCTCCCACCCCGGTTCGTCCGTCTCGCTCCTGAGCTGCCCCGCGTCGCTGTCGACCGCCACCATGCCCGTGCCCCTCCGTCGTGCCGCATCACTTCAACGCCGCACTACCGCACCGCCCGCCCCGACAAGCCCGGACAGTGACCTTGCGTATTCGTACCGTCACGCTTCACGATAGACGGGTGCCACCATGCCGTGTGGCGCGAACCGGGAGATCGCCGACCGCGCCAACCCGACAGCCACCCAAGACATCTGTCCGCAGCGAGGTTTGGTGCGTGCTTGAAGGGCGGAGCGTCACCTCATCGGTCCGGACCTACTCGTGCCCAGCGTTCAACATCCGCACTGACCGGCGTCACCGGAATCTGAGCACCCCACGCCAGGTCCACCCAGCGCCGAGGGCGGCGTCGCGCAGAGGGTCAGTCATCTCGCGTGTGGAGAAGCGGAACTCCTTCCCCTCCCGGTACATGGCTGGGGCATGCCCCCGCCCGTACCGCACACTGGCCCCGTCCCCGGAGCGTCGCTCCCAGCGCTCGTCGAGGAACCGCACCTCACACGCGTCCGGCACGAACCGCATCCGCGTCCGCAGCGTGATCCTCACCCGGGAACCTGGCACTCGGCCACGAGGTCCGCCTTCTCCCCCGGCATAGCTTCACGTACCTGGAACGGCTCCTGATCCCCAACGAGCCCGAGCAGCGCGTCCCGAACATCCGCAACGGGCCGGGGAGCGACTCCCTTTACGGGACGCCGAGTACCGGAGAGCCTGTCGAACATACCCATAGATGCCGTTCACCCGCAGTTCAAGGTTTTGACGGTGGCGAGTGCGTCCGTTTGACGTCCATACAGAAGGCCGTATCCGCCCTGTCAGCGTGATGCGGTACCGGGCCCGATCGGAATCGGCCGGACCGATCGATGCGGCGTCTACGCCCAGTTGTGGAGCGTCCCCGCTGCCATGTTCGACAACCTCGTGCTCGACCTTCCTGGCGCATTCGCCGTCGAAGTCGGCCTGGGCACCGTCCTCCAGCGAACCGCCGTAGGTGAAGCTGCCGTCCAGGGACCGAGTTGCGCCCTTGACTGCGCTCGTCAATTCGTCGCCGCTCCACTCCCCGTTGTCCTGCACAGCCAGCCCCTGGAAGCCGACGACGACACAGACGAAAGCCATGGCGACCAGGATGACGCGGCCGACCACGAAGGCCCCGTCCGGGAGGTCCGGAACGGATGGACTAGGCGACTCGCGCCAGGAACGGACGCGGTCTGCCTTGATACAGGCCACGGGCACCAGCAAGGCAGAGAGCACGAAACAGGAAGACCGTCAGCCCCGTCAGTCCTGACATGGCCGACCCACCCTCCTCAACGCCGTTGCTGTACATAGTGCTGCACCACCGCCAAGGCATCCCCCTCCGAGCGTCGCGATGGCAGACGGTGGGGACGGAGACTCTCATCACGCTGCCGCTGGAAGCGCCTCGTTCGGTCCGTGGCTGCCCGTAGGGCCTGCATCGCACCGTCTTGCCGTTGCTAGGTTAGGGCAGAGTCAGTTGACCGCACGACGCCATCCGGCCCGCGATGGCGCCGCCAGTCCTGCACACGGGGAAGGTAGCCGTCCATGGCATGGGACGAGTGGGAGCAGCTCAAAGCTGACGCAGCGCAGCGTCAGCAGGGCTCTACGCACATGCAGTTGAACCAAATGGGCGGGGGCGGGCCGACGAGCCGACCGGACACATACGGAGGTCTGGAGGTCAAGAACGACGCCCTCACCAAGGTCGGCAAGGACGCCCACGACCTGTACAACCAGCTGTGGGACAAGGCCCG
Organism: Streptomyces sp. NPDC058534; assembly: GCF_042717365.1. Taxonomy (NCBI): domain Bacteria; kingdom Bacillati; phylum Actinomycetota; class Actinomycetes; order Kitasatosporales; family Streptomycetaceae; genus Streptomyces; species Streptomyces sp. NPDC058534. The sequence continues at coordinate 36,061 of NZ_JBHXNW010000055.1, read as the reverse complement.
CGTCCACATCGCGAGCACCGACACCGCCGCAAGCAATCTGTCGAAGCAGGGCTTCGCGCTCGGGACAGGGCTTCGGCACGTCGGGAACCGGTGGGACGAGCAGCTGAAGTCCCTGATGGATGCCTGTGCCCAGATCTCCAACCACATGCAGGTCACCAAGAAGCTCCATGACGGCGACGAGGGTTACATCCAGCGGCAGATGAGCAGCATCGCCATGCTGGACGCCGGCTTCAACGAACGAGTCGGGGAGCCTGGCAAGGAGAACAAGATCTACGGCGAGAAGAGCGAGAAGAAGGACGACTGACGCACCGCGCACGGGACGGCCACCACCCTCTACTCCGCGCGTGGTCGAACCCTCTTCCTTCCTCACCGACTCCCTAGGAACGATCCCCCATGGAACTCGAAGCTCTGCGCGATGCCAACTTCGCCCTGACCGACGATGCCGTCACGGACTGGTCAACGCTTGTCAACAGTCTTGAGCAGCTCAAGAAGGACGCCGAGGACAACCTCCACCAGGGCGCCAACAAGGCCGACTGGGCCGGTGTGAACGCAGGGGTGTCCAAACAGTTCATCGGAAAGACCGCCGGCGAGTTCACCGACGCCCACACCCAAGCTAAGACCATCTACAAGATCCTCAATGACACGGTAAGCGAGCTGAAGGGGTACCACCAACAGCTCCTCGATGCCATCGAGGGCGGCCGGAAGAAGAACCTCACGGTCATCGGCTACGAGGGTGGCTACACCGTCACCACCAACGCACCGCCTGAGGCACGCAGCAAGATGGACCAGGACAACAAGGGCAACATCACCGCGCTGCGTGACCAGATCCAGGGAATCCTCAACAAGGCCACCGAGAGCGACAACTCGGCCAAGACTGTTCTCCAGGCCATCGCCGATCAGAGCAAGCTGGGGTTCTCGGACGCGAATTACACGGACCGGGACTCAGCCGTCGAGGCCGTCAAGAAGGCCGACGAGCTGGCCGCGCTGGCCAAGAAGAACCCCGACGATCTGAGCGTCAAGGACTTCGACAGGCTCAACGCCGGGCTAAAGAAGTACGCCGACGACGAGCTGTTCGCCGAGCGGTTCGCGACCGCGCTAGGGCCGAAGAAGACGCTGGAGTTCTGGACCGGTATCACCGACCCACAGCAGGGCAACTGGGATCTGGGGCGGGAGCGTCTGGAGCAGTTCGACGACTTGCAGCGCAGCCTCGGCATGACACTGGCGCACGCCACGCAGAGCGATTCGGCGGCGATGACCGACTGGAAGCGCACGATGATCGACATCGGCGACAAGCCACTGCACGGCAACCATGGCGGGCCAGTGGGCTTCCAGGTCATGAGCAACCTGATGCGGACCGGCGACTACGACGACCAGTTCCTGAAGGACTACGGCACGAAGCTCATGGCCACCGAGCGAAGGCTCACGGGGAACGGCGAGCAGGGCAACCTGGCGTGGAGCCGTGCCGCCGGGGCTTCATGGCTCAACCGCATCGGGGAAGACAGCGGAGCCGATCCGCTGACTGGGTACCTGAAGGGACTGTCCAACAGCCCGGACGCGGCCACCGAGTTCTTCAACCAGCAGTACGTATCGAAGAACGACCCGGATAATCCGTTCGAGCGTGACACGGATGGCGACGGGAAGAACGGGAAGGTTGCTCTCTCCAACTTCCAGTACCTGTTCGAGGAGCGGGACTGGCCGCAGGAGTGGAACCTGAACGGCGACGAACTGCACACTGGGCAGAACAATCTTGCATTGGCGCTGGAGGCGGCGACAACAGGTCACCCAGCGGGCGAGCTGTTTCCGATGTCTGACACTCCGGGGCATACTGCCGAGCAGACTAAGCTATTCGAGAGCCTCGTGGCCTCGATCTCCGATGACAACGGGCGACTCACCGGAAAAAGTTACATGTCGGACAGCATGGGACAGATTGCATCCGAGTACCTTCCTGACATCAATCGCGCAGCAACCGATGTGGACCCTCATCCGGACAAGAATGATGTCGATGCTCAGCAGGCGTGGAAGCGCATAGAGAACCTGTATCCAGTCGCCGGTTCTTCTGCGGAGATGAATCACCGGGATGTAACGAGATTCCTCTTCGCTGTAAGTCAGAACCCGGAAGGGTACTCCGCCGTTGAGGTGGGCCAGAAGAGTTATATGGCATCCTTGATGGACTACCACTTGAACCCCGACTTGCCCGAGAATCGGCACCCTAATCACGATTCGGAGCTCACCATCCGCTCCATCGCGAGGCATTCGGGCGAAGTGTCGGGAACCTTGGCAATGGGCCGAAACGAGGCCGTGGCATCCGGCGCCGTGGAGAACGACAAGGCGTACGACCACTCTGTGGCCCAGTGGAAGAACACCGTTTCAGGAACAATCGGCCTCGGAGTGGGTATTGGCACTTCCTTTATTGCCTCCCCCGCTGTCGGAGCAGGAGTGGGAGGTGCTGCCGGCACTGTCACCAGCGTTGTCCTGGAACAGTTCTTCAAGGATGCAGAAGGAAGCGCCAAGGATGGCGCCGGACCCAAAATGGGCGAGAATTGGGAGAACGGTCAGGACAGCAATATGAAATATACTCGACGAGCTGCTTCTGAAGCCGCCAGAGCACATGACCATGCGCACCCCGGGGATGTCGCCACCTGGGCAGAGGAAGAGGCCGCACAGGGGTACCTATCCGCAGGGGACTACATGGATCGCGTCGGGCCCGAATTGGTGACCGACATCTGAGCGGCAACGCTCGATCAAGCACACCCCACTCCCATACCTCCTGTTGAGCCAGAACTGAGGAGTTCTTACGTGAACACCCACCGGCTGATGGGCATGTCGATGGCGTTGACGGCGCTCTGTACGCTCGCCGGATGCTCAGAGTCCGAACCTGAACGGGCCTACGACGCTCCCGACGCCCTCTGCGGCACCCGGGTGGATCAATCCACCGTTTCGCAGCTGCTGCCACCGGGCAAGGAGCTCGACGTCCAGGAAAAGAACCCGGTGCCCAGCCGGAAGCGCTGTCAGGTGAACGTTGATGGCGAAGCGGCTCTGAGGGTGAGTCAGGAGTGGTGGAAGCACGGGAGTGGTGTCGCCGACGTTGCGAAGGGGATTCCTCAGTTGGAAACCGCCACGTTGACCGATGACAACGAGTTCATGCAAACGGGCACAGCCGCTGCCAAGCGCGCGCGGTGTGACAGCCCGGAACACGGCGACGGCACTCTCTTCGTGACTGTTCAGGTTTACGCAGACGGCGTTGACGATCCGGCGGCCGTGAAGAGGTTGGCTACTTCGTACGCGCATGCCGTAGAGGGCTCCTTGATGTGCCGCTGATGGAAGCTCAGCAGGCCCCCGTCCGGCTCGTCGCTCCGTCCGAGTAGCTCGGGATCGTGACTGTGAAGGCGACCTCCGCGCCGACGGACGTGACGGAGGCGTGACTCGGACTGTTGCCCGGGGAAGAGGCGGCGTCCGCTCCGAGCTACGGGGCGGCGCCGCCGCCGTGTACGACGATCTCGTTTTCGATCACCTGGCTTGTCGTCGTCTCGTCGTCGCTTCACTTGGAGTTGTCCTCGACCGCCAGGCCTTGGAGTCCCGGCGTGGGCCCCCGCAAGGACGAGTTCGCGCAGGACCTGCGCGAATCGATGTTGATCGGCTACGGGGTCGGCAACGACCGGGAGAACCAGCAGGGAAACCGCCCGGAGACCGGCTGAGGCCGGCGGACGACCGAGGACACGTAAGGATGCGGATAGTGATCAGTCGTAGGCCGGTGCGCGCTGGACTCCTTGCCACGGGCGTGGCCGGCTTGTTGTGCCTCGGGGTCGCCAGTTGTGGTGGTGACGGAGACGAGGAGGTGGCCGACAAGGATGTGGCGGGGACGCGACTCTGCGGTGGCGACGCCGTGTCCGCCGATGCGTCCAAGGCGCTGAAGGTGATCACGGGGACGTCGCGGTTCGGGACCACGGCGGAGACGTCCACCGTCGCGCATGCCGCGACGGAGCTCGTCGAGGCGTGGCCGCGCTCCACCGGAGGGCGCGACGACGTCTGCCGTATCTACACGGCCGACGGCACCTCGGATTTCGCGCTCCGAGTCACCTGGGGGCTGAAGGGCGGCCCCCCGACGGGGACACCGGCCCCGGATTTCACCGTGCTGAAGATGGGGGAGCGCACCCTGGCGGCGGCGAACAGGGCGTCGGTCCGGTTCGCATGCCGCAGCGACAGGTTCCCCGAGTCGACGAAAGCGGCTCACATCGCCATCGGCGTGGAGCGCTGGGGCATGCCGACGGAGCCCGAGGACAACGTTGAGGCGTTGAAGGACGCCTACGCGACCGTGGCGCACTCCTTCTCGCTGGCCATGGCCAAGGAACTGGGCTGTGAGGAGAACGGCGGGCTTCCCGCGAAGCCGGTGTTGGATCCCGCGTAGCCACCGGTGAGGCATCACGGCATGGAGCCTGGCAAAGGCGTGTTCGCGCAGGACCTGAGTGCATCGATACTGAGCCTTTCCAAACTGGCAGTCCTGAGAGCGAGTTGGACAGCCCTGCGCAACAGCGAAGCTCCTGGTAGACGGGTTCTTCCTGATCTGTCCACCCCGCAGCGGAAACTCGACGGCACCCTGCTCCCGATCGACCGCATCGTCGCCGACAGATCACCGACGTCGTGAAGGCCGTCCTCGTCCTTCATCACGCATCAGCGTGAGGTGGGAAAGGGCTCGCTGACCGGCGTCACCGGAATCTGAGCACCCCCCGCCAGGTCCACCCAGCGCCGAGGACGGCGTCGCGCAGAGGGTCGGTCATCTCGCGTGTGGAGAAGCGGAACTCCTCCCCCCTCCCGGTACACGGCTGGGGCATACCCCCGCCCGTACCGCACACTCGCCCCGTCCCCGGAGCGTCGCTCCCAGCGCTCGTCGAGGAACCGCACCTCACACACGTCCGGCACGAACCGCATCCGCGTCCGCAGTGTGATCCTCACCCGGGGAACCTGGCACTCGGCCACGATATCCGCCTTCTCCCCCGGCCTGGCTTCACGTACATGGAACGGCACCTGATCCCCAACGAGCCCGAGCAGCGCGCCCCGAACATCCGCAACCGGCCGGGGAGCGACTCCCTCTTCGGGACGCCGGGTACCGGTGAGCCTGTCGAACATTCCCATAGCCTTTACTTCAGCTCCTGTCTCGTCTCATGGCGCCGGCTCAACTGCGAGAACCTCGCTGCTAGATTCGTCGGCCATGCGATCACGTGAGTACGACCTCGACTTCCGATACAGGTATAGCCGGATACGCGCCTGGGGTATCGGTCTGTTGGTTGTGGCGGCGCTCCAGTGGACGTGGTGTGCCCTGTTGCTGCTCACGCCGTACGAGGTCGATGAGGAGCCCGACGACCGCTACCCCGCGCAGTGCGAGTCACGGTTGTTGACCGATTACGGCACGGCCAACGACGGCCTGCAAAGGGGTGATTGGTGTCAGAACGAACGCGACTGGCCTGAAGCCCTGACTGTGCTCGGGCTGTCCGTTCCGGTGTCGGTCGCTGGTGTGGCGCTCTTCACGAGCGGCAGTGTGAGTCTCCGAATGAGCGCACACGCCGAGGCGATGCGCGAACTGGACAAGTGGGCCGACGCACGGAACGCGTAGCCTGCACGGGTTAGCAGACGGCCGTTTCGGGTGCATCGGCCGGAGCATCGAAGAAGTGCCATGGGATCGTGAGATAAGGGGCCTACAGCGGCTCGGACATCCGTCGTGTCACCCCTCAGGTTTGACGTCCGCCATGATTGCCCCGCCGTCGTGAGTCCCGTACCGCCACCGCCGTGCCGCCGAGGGCGGCGGCCAGGACCAGGGCGCCGACGGCCACGTAGGTGCCCAGGCGAGTGTTGCGTTCCTCGGCGGTTTCGCCGAGGTGGAGAGGGGGGACGTCGGGGGCCTTTGCCCGGGTGCCCGCTTGCTCGGCTGTGGGGGACTCGACCGGGTGTGCCGGGTCCACGTCGGTCAGGGCCTTGACCGGGTCGATCACGCCCCAGCCGACCAGGCGGTCGTCGCCGGGGATGGAGCGTTCGGCCGTCTGCTCGATCTGGGAGATGATCTGCGCGGCCGTCCACTTGGGGTGCTCGGCCTTCAGCAGAGCCGCCACCGCTGCCACGTAAGGGGCGGAGAAGCTGGTGCCGTTGTCGGAGCAGTGGCCGCCGCCGGGGACGGTGGAGACCATGTCGACGCCGGGGGCCGCCACGCCCACGAACTCGCCGGCCTGGGAGAAGGACGCGCGTTCGTTGTTGCGGTCGGAGGAGGCGACGGCGAGGACGCCGTCGTACGAGGCCGGGTACGTCGTCTTGTCCTTGCCTCCGAGGCCGTCGTTGCCCGCCGAGGCGACGACCACCACCTCCTTGTCCAGGGCGTAGTCGACGGCCGACTCCAGGTTCGAGGCGGGTTTGACGGCGTTGGCCGTGTCCTGCGAGATATTGATGACGTCGGCGCCGACGTCCACGGCATGACGGATCGACGTGGCGAGTGTGTCGGCCGTGCCGTTGCCCTCCGCGTCGTTCTGTTTGATGGGGATGATCGTGGCCTCGGGGGCGAGGCCGACGAAGCCGGTGTCCTCGGCGGGGCGGGCCGCGATGATGCCGGCCACGCGCGTGCCGTGCCCGACGCTGTCCGTGGTGCCGTTCGCGTTGCCGCGTTCGATCTTCTCACCCTTGTCGTTCTTGGGGGGCAGGTAGTTCTTGCCCTTGGAGGCGTCGACGGATTCCGTGAGTTGGGGGTTCTTCACGTCCACGCCTGTGTCGATCACCGCGACCTGGACGCCCTTGCCCTTCGACTGCGTCCACAGCTCGTCCAGGTTGACGCGTTGCAGCGCCCACGGCCTGCCCTCGTAGTTCTTGGAGGGGAAGGTGCACTGGCCGCCGTCGGCCGCGCGTGCCTCGGGGGCGGTGGGGAGTGTGAGGGCCGTCGGTGCGGCGATCACCGATGCGGTGAGTGCGGCCGCCGTCAGCGCCCGGACGCGACTGCCGCGCCCGGGGAGGGTCGTCTCGTTCTGCATGATCTCGCTCTCCTGGTGGCCGCTACGCGCCCTGCGGCTGGCGTGCGGCTGCCTCGGACAGGCGGGGTCCCGTGGGCAGGAAGGTCGACCACTGCGCCGGTACGGGTGAGGGGTTCACGTCCTCGTAGCCGAGCCGGGCCTGGGCGATGCGCGCCTCGCTCAGTTCCTGCTCGCGCTTCTTGTCGGAGGTGCCGATGCCCTGGTCGTCGTCGGCACTGTCGCTGTTGGACTGCAGGGCATAGCGCAGTCCCGTGTCGGTGACCAGGAAGACGCCGCCCGCCTTCGTCTCGGTGCCCTGGAACTGGCGGTAGAGCTGTCCGGAGCCGGGTGTGACGTACGCGCTGGAGGAGCCGGTGGGCAGCTGGGCGGGGAAGTCGGTGCTCGCCCAGGTGGACAGGGTCGTCTCGCCGTTCTTGGGGTTCACCGCACGCAGGACGTTGCAGACGGTGTTGCGGCCGGACGTGGCGGAGGAGCCGTCGTTGACCGTTCTCGGTCGGTACGACGGCCAGTTCCGCTGTCCCTCGAACTCGGTGCTGTCGACGACCGCGCCGGGGCTGACCTGCTGCGCCTCGCCGGCCTGTCCTACGCCGACGAGGTCGCCGCTGTTGAGGAGCAGCGTCGCGGTGAACTCCGAGATGCGGGTCACGCCGCCGCTCAGGACGACGTAGTACTGCATGCGCCGGCCGTCGTACGCCTTGATGACCATGCCCACCTTGTCGTGCTCCCCGAGCATGTCGGAGGCTCCCGCGTCCGCGCCGGGGGCGCCCTCGATCTCCGGGATGTCGACCGGGTCGCCCTTGTGGAGGGTGTTCAGCCACTCCTGGGACACCCGCTGCGGGGCGCGGCCCTGGGTGTCGAGGGCCTTGAGGAGTTCCTTGTCGGCGGGGTCGGCCAGTCGGTAGGCGTAGCCGCGCGAGTCGACGACGTACTGGGAGGTGCCGTCCGGTGCGACGACGTACATCAAGTCGCCCCCGGAGAGCTTCTTCGAGCCCTCCGTCTTGGACCACTCCTTCTCGGCGAGGACGAACGCAGCTTTCTGGGTGCCCCGGCCGCCGGGACCGGGGCGCTCGCAGACGGCCCACCGCTTGGTGGTCTCGGCCTCGTCGGGCGAGGGCAGGCGGTCGGGTGCGTAGGGGATGCCGATCGTGGCGCCATGCGGTGGTCTGCCGCTGTCGAGGACGTTCTCGTCGACCGTGATGACCTTCTCCTTGCCGGGATCGAGGAGGAGTTTCGCGGAGGCCATGTTGAGGACCGGGTGCAGTTGCCTCTTCCCGTCGGTCTTCAGCACGACGTAGCGGGTCGTGGAGTCGCTGGCCACGATCACGTTCTCCCCCACCTTGTCCCAACCCTTGGGCGCCGTCGGGCTGAACAGACCGATCGCTCCGAACACGGCGAGGACGACGATGCCGACGACGGCACCGGGGACAACCGCCCTCAATGGTCTGGGCGCTCCTTCTTCCGAACCCGAGGGGGAAGGTTGCAGGAAGGACGCGAGTGTGCGGCGCTTCGCGAAGGTGTAGGCGTTCAGTTCATCACGCCGTGATGCCATGTGTTTTCGTTCTCTCCCCGTGTGGCGGCGTGGTGGAGCGGTGGGATGCGGCGCTCGGCCCTGATCCGTCTCCCGCTCCGACTGCCTCCGGAATCCCGGCTGTCAGACCCGGCCCCTACTATGCCTGGTGCGGGATGGTGCATGGGGCACGGGTAGGCTTCTGCAGCCCTGCCGTGTGCTGAACGCGTTGTCTCTGGGGAGAGTTCGGGGGAATTGGAGTAATGGCTTCCGCACCACAGACCCGGTCCCGGTCCCGGTCGCGGTCCCGGTCACGACCGGCGTCCCGGTCACGACCGATGTCCCGACGGCCTGACGCCGCGGCGGGCGCCCAGGTGCCGGCCTCGGCCGCCACGGGCCCTGTCACGCCGCATCTGCAGGCCCGTCGGGCACGGGGCGGTTCCTTTGCCCTGCAGCGGATGGTGCTGCTGGAGCTGGCCGTCGCGCTGACGGTGTGCGGCTGGCTCATCGGGTCCCTCGTGCTGGTGCCGTCGGTCGTCGTCGCTGTCGTGTTGGTGCTTCTGGCAGTGGTACGTCGTCGGCGGCAGTCCCTGCCGGAATGGCTGGCCGGCCACATGGCACTGCGCGCCAGACTCCGCAGAGCCGCGAACACCCCGGTGGCGCAGGGCGTCGACGCCGGCCTGGCACCGGCCGTGGAGTGCGAGCCGAACCTGCGCACGTACAGCTACGTCCACCGGGATGGCCGCGACCGGCGGCCGGTGGGCATGCTGGGCGACGGAGGTTTCCTGACCGCCGTGCTCCAGGTGGAGGCCGACGCCGGGGCACTGCGCGCCGACCGCGGCCGCAGACCGCTGCCCCTCGCCCTGGTCCGGGACGCGCTCGACGTGGACGGCATCCGCCTGGAGTCCGCGCAGGTCGTACTGCATACCCAGACCGCGCCCGCGCCCCACCTGCCGCGGCAGTCGGTCGTGGTGACCAACTACGCGCAGTTGCAGTCGGGGAACGTTTCTCCCGCCGTCCGCATCATGTGGATCGCGCTGAAACTCGACCCTGAGCTGTGCCCGGACGCGGTGGCCGCGCGCGGTGGCGGACTCACAGGGGCTCAGAAGTGCCTGACACGGTCGGCGGAGCACCTGTCCAGTCGGCTGACGGGTGCCGGGTTCCGGGTCAGCCTGCTGACCGAGGAGGAGCTCTCGGCCGTACTTTCCACCTCGATGTGCGCCAACCCGATGGTGGCCGTCCAGACCGGACAGGGTGACGCGCCCCGGCGCCGGACCGAGGAGTCCGGCCGCAGCTGGCGCTGCGACAACCGACGGCACACCACGTACTGGGTGCGCCGCTGGCCCCAGCTCGGCGGCCACGACGCCGGTTTGCCGCAGTTGGTGGCCAGGCTGACGGCGGTACCCGCGCTGGCGACCACGTTCAGTCTGACGCTTGCCCCGAGCAGTCGGCAGGACGTGACGATCACGGGACACGTCCGGGTTACCGGTCGCAGCAGCACGGAGCTGGCAGATGCCCGCCGGGGCCTGGAACATGCCGCACGCCAGGCGCGAACCGCCCTCGTACGACTGGACCGTGAGCAACTGGCCGGCATGCTCGCCACACTGCCGCTCGGAGGTGCCCGCTGATGACGGCGACGTCACCCGCCGCCCACATCGATCCGACGGGCGCCGGACAGTCCGCCACAGGCCTGCGGGAGCGGCTCCGCGCGGGACTCGGCCTGCTGGGCCCCCGGCACCCTCGGCACACGCTCTCCATGGCCGAGGTCGAAACGCTCGCCCTGCCCGTCGGGGACGACGGTGTCGTCGTGGGCGTCAACAGCGAAGGGCAGCCCGCCGTCCTCGGAGTGAACCGTCCGACGCCGTTCGACATGGTGTTGATCGGCGGACTCTGGACCGCGCAGGTCCTGGCGCTGCGCGTGGCGGCGACCGGAGCGAGGGTCGCCGTGGAAACCGGTCGCGCGGGTCACTGGGCGCAGGTGCTGCAGGCGGTCGGTGGCGGCCAGTCCGGCATGACCGTGCACGAGGTGGGCCGTGTTCCGCCACAGGGCGCCTCGGCGGCGGCGCCGGTGCTGGTCATCCGCGACTGCGGTATGCGTCCGCCGCGTGGGCGGGTGGTCTCCGCGCCGTGGCAGTCGGTGCTGACTCTGCTTCCGTATCTGAGCCCGCTCGCGCCGCGGTTGATGCGCCAGGCGCGCTTGGTGGGCGTGCAGCGCGTCTCGCCGGACGAGTCGATGGAGATCGGCCGTGTGACCGGCCTGCCCCGCTCCGAGTACGAGGCACTGCCGACCCTTGCCGACGGGGTCACTCTGTGGTGTACGGAACGTGACAGGCAGTACGTGATGACCCAGCCGACCGATTCGGAGGTCGGTCTCCTGGGTACGCCCCGGCGGATGGACTGACCCAATCACGTTGACCGGATCACCCCAGTTGCATCCGCTATGCCACTAAAGTTCGCCGCTTTTGCGCCAGTTGTGGCGTTAGATGCGGGCGCGTACAGGGGTACGGGGCCTGACGGGTTCGGGGCGCTCGTGATTAGGCTGGTGTGGTGCGCGACGTCAGAACCCGTGGACCGGGCGTCGGCGTCCCAGGGGGAAGAGCCGGTCATCGGACGACCTCGAACGGCCTTGGACAACTTCGAATGACAAGCAAGGGTCGCCCCAGCACGGCTTGAGGGTGCTCGACCACACCAGGAGGAACTGTGAGCAGCGACCGGGACGGGAACCGCGGGGGCTGGGCTACACCCGGCGATGACCAGCCCGACGCGGAGTCCTCAGTCGAGACGACCGGCGAGTTCACCATCGACTACGCGCCGCCCGCCTGGTACACGCAGAACGCGTCGAGCGAATCGGGGCAGGAGGACGAGGGGCCGGGGGCCGGTTCGTCGTCTGGTTCGTCGTCTGGGGCTGGTGCCTCCGGTTCCGCCGCTCCGGCCGCGCCTTCCGCTCCCACCGCTCCGCCTGCTCCCCGTGGTCCGGTTCCGCCGTTGCCGGGGCTGACGCCTCCGGCGCACGCGTCGCCGTCCGGCGGGCCTTCCGCCGTTCCGGCTCCCGCGCCGGGCGCGCCCTTCACGCCGCCGCCACCCGCGCCCGCGCCGGGTGCGCGGTACACGCCGCCTCCGCCGCCCGGGCCCGGGGCGCCCTTCACGCCGGCTGCGCCGCCTGCGCCGCCCGCGCCGCCTGCCGGGGGGCCGACCGGGGTGCCGCGGTTGCCGGTCGGGAGCGGGTTCGAGCCGCAGCCGCCGCAGCAGCCATCGGCGCGGGCCGAGCCGGAACCCACGCCGGAGCCGACGCCTGAGCCCGAGCCGGAGGTGCAAACGCCGGAGGCCTCGCCCGCGCCTGGCCCGAGTGCGGATTTCAGTTCCCCCACGGCTGTGCCGACCTTCCCGGCCGGAGGGTTCCAGCTCCAGGCGCCCGCTCCCCCTCCGACCCAGGAGCCGGAGCCGCAGCCCGAGCCCGAACCGCACCCTGAGCCCGAGCCGCAGCCCGAGCCCGAGCCGCAGCCCGAGCCGGAGGCCGAGCCGGAGGCCGAGCCCGAGCCGGCCAACGGTGATCTTGAGAGTGGCGCGACCATGCGCTTCTCCGCGGCCGCCCTCCACCGGGAGATCGCCGAGCGTGCCGCCGCGGACGCCGGCACGGACACCGACGACGACGCCGTGGAACCGGAGGACGCCGAGCGCTCCGAGACCGGCGACGCCGATGAGGACACGGACGGTACGGACGACGCCGCTTCCGGCGAGGGCGCCGACGAGGTGTCCGAGCCCGAGCCGGTCGCCCTGAGCGCCGTACCAGATCCCGAGCCCGAGCCCGAGCCCGAGCCCGAGGACAGCGTCCCGGCGGTGGACGAGCCCGAGGACGCCGTGCCCGGCGATGCCCCGCAGGACGCCGTTCCTGAGGACGCGCCGCCCGCGGCGCAGGGTGGGGTGCCGCCGCTGCCTCCGTCGTACCCGCCGGCCGCGCCCGCGCCGGCGCACCAGTGGCCCGCGCAGCCGGCACCCGGCACCCCGGAGCAGCCCGCCGTACCGGCCCAGCGGCCGCCGTTCCAGCCGCAGGCTCCGCAGCCGGCCCCCGCCGCGTGGAACCCGCAGCCCGCTCCGCAGGCCGGTTACGGCTTCCCGCAGCCCGGCGCCACGCCTCCGGTCCAGCAGCCGGGCGGCGCTCCCACGCCCGGGGCCGATGGCGGTTACGGCTTCCCGCAGCCTCCTCAGCCGCACTCCCCCGCCCAGCCCGGTGCCTACGGGTTCCCGCAGGCACCGCAGGGGCAGCCGCAGCCCGACCCCGCTCAGGCTCCGCCGGCCGCGCCCCAGCCGACCCCGCAGGGCTTCGCCCCGCAGGTCCCGCCGGCCCAGCCGATGCCGCAGCCGGGCCAGGCACCGCAGTCACCCCAGCCGCCGCAGGCGATGCAGCCGCCGCAGGCGATGCAGCCCGGCGCGCCCGGTCAACCGGGCCAGCCCGGTCAGCCCGACTATCAGCCGCAGCAGCAACAGCACCCCCAGGTACCGCAGCAGCCTCAGGCACCCCAACCGCACCCGCAGCAGCCGGACACCCCCCAGCCCCCGCAGCAGCCCGTCGACCCCCGGCTGGGGGCCGCCTGGCCGCAGCCCATGCAGCATGACCAGCGGCAGCCCACCAACCCGGGTGCCGCGCCGCTCGGGTACACCGCGGCCGTGGAGCTGTCGTCCGACCGGCTGCTCAACAACAAGCGGCAGAAGGCGAAGAGCAGCCGTCCGGCGGCCGGCGGTTCGCGGTTCAAGCTGGGCGGCAAGAAGGAGGAGGCCGAGCGGCAGCGGAAGCTGGATCTGATCCGCACCCCGGTGCTGTCCTGCTACCGCATCGCCGTCATCAGCCTCAAGGGCGGTGTCGGCAAGACGACCACCACCACCGCCCTCGGCTCCACGCTCGCCACCGAGCGGCAGGACAAGATCCTCGCGATCGACGCCAACCCGGACGCCGGCACGCTCGGCCGCCGCGTGCGCCGCGAGACCGGGGCCACCATCCGCGACCTCGTGCAGGCGATCCCGCACCTCAACTCGTACATGGACATCCGGCGGTTCACCTCGCAGGCCTCGTCCGGTCTCGAGATCATCGCCAACGACGTCGACCCGGCCGTGTCCACGACGTTCAACGACGAGGACTACCGGCGCGCGATCGACGTGCTCGGCAAGCAGTACCCGGTCATCCTCACCGACTCGGGCACCGGGCTCCTCTACAGCGCGATGCGCGGCGTGCTCGACCTCGCCGACCAGCTGATCATCATCTCCACGCCGTCCGTGGACGGTGCGAGCAGTGCCAGTACGACGCTGGACTGGCTGTCCGCGCACGGGTACGCCGACCTGGTGTCCCGGTCGATCACGGTCATCTCCGGGGTCCGCGAGACCGGCAAGATGATCAAGGTCGACGACATCGTGGGGCATTTCCAGACGCGGTGCCGAGGTGTGGTCGTGGTCCCCTTCGACGAGCACCTGTCCGCCGGTGCCGAGGTCGACCTCGACATGATGCGGCCGAAGGTGCGGGAGTCGTACTTCAACCTCGCGGCGATGGTCGCCGAGGACTTCGTCCGCCACCAGCAGTCGCACGGCCTGTGGACGTCGGACGGCAACCCGCCGCCGGTCGCCGCCCCGCCGATGCCGGGCCAGCAGCAGCCGATGCCCGGCCAGCAGCAGCCGGTGCCGGGCCAGCCCCAGCCGGGCCAGGCCTATCCGCAGCAGCCCGGTCAGCCGTACCCGCAGCAGCCCGGCCAGCCATACCCGCAGCAGCCGGGGCAGGTGCCCCCGCAGCACCCGGGGCAGCCCTACCCCCAGCCCGGGCAGCCGTATGCCCAGCCCGGGTACGGGTATCCGCAGCAGGGGCAGACACCTCCTCCCCCGCCGCAGCAATAGCCCCCGGAGTCCCGAAGGCCCGCGTCGTCCCGGACGACGCGGGCCTTCGCGTGTGCGCGGGCAGCACCGGTGAGACGCGGGCGTCAGGCTCTCACCAGGGAGGCGCCAGAGGTCTGTGCCAATGAGAGTGACGGGCTGGTCAACTCGCCGTTTCCGCAGGCCACATGGGGTTTGACGGACCGTTGACGCGCGCAGACTGCCGCTGGTAGACACACACTTCATTCCGCGTTCACCACTGTTCAAGCCCGCCTCACGCGAGGGCGCCCGGCGTTCCCGCGTGCGATGACGCGAGGTCAGGTAGTCATGAGCACACACGATCAGCACGGCAGTGGACGTACCGCCCGCCGCCCGTGGAGAGCCCGGCTGCTCGCCGCGGTCGGCGCCTGCGCACTGCTCCTCACCTCCGGGGCGGTGGCTCCCACGGCCTCGGCGAAGGAGGGCGGCGGAGGCGGCGACAAGACGCTCACCGTCGCCGTGGCGCAGAGCGTCGACTCGCTCAGCCCCTTCCTGGCGGTACGCCTGCTCAGTACGAGCATCCACCGGCTGACGTACGAGTACCTGACCAACTACGATGCCAAGGACAACCACGTCATACCGGGGCTTGCGACCGAGTGGAAGGCGTCGCCCGACAAGCTGACCTGGACGTACACGATCCGCTCCGACTCCAAGTGGTCGGACGGGCAGCAGGCAACCGCCGAGGACGCGGCGTGGACGTTCAACAAGATGATGACCGACCCCGCCGCCGCCACCGCGAACGGCAGCTTCGTCGGCAACTTCGCGAAGGTCACCGCGCCCAGCCCGACCGAGCTGGTGATCCGGCTGAAGAAGCCGCAGGCCACGATGACGGCGCTGGACGTGCCGATCGTGCCCAAGCATGTGTGGGAGAAGGTCGGGGACTTCTCGAAGTTCAACAACGACAAGGACTTCCCGATCGTCGGCAACGGGCCGTTCATCCTCACGGACTACAAGCCGGACAGCTATGTGCGGCTGAAGGCCAACAAGGACTTCTGGCGGGGCGCCCCCAAGTTCGACAACCTGGTCTTCCGCTACTACAAGGACCAGGACGCCGCCGTCGCCGCCCTGCGCAAGGGCGAGGTGTCGTTCGTGGCCGGGGCGCCGTCCCTGACGCCCGCCCAGGCCGACTCCCTCAAGGGCGAGGAGAACATCCGCGTCAACGACGCCCCCGGCCGCCGTTTCTACGCCCTCGCCACCAACCCGGGCGCCCGGGCGAAGGACGGCACGAAGTTCGGTGACGGCCACCCCTCGCTCCTTGACCAGCGGGTGCGGAACGCGCTGTTCATGGCGGTGGACCGCAAGGCGATCGTCGACAAGGTGTTCCAGGGGCACGCGGTCGAGGGCGCGGGCTACATCCCGCCGCGCTTCTCGCAGTACTTCTACGAGCCGACTGCCGAGCAGGAGCTGGCGTACGACCCGGCCGAGGCGGCCCGGCTGCTGGACGAGGCGGGCTACCGGACGAACGCCGACGGCAAGCGCCTCGGCAAGGACGGCAAACCGCTGAACTACCGCGTCCTGTGCCACGCCACCGACCCGAACGACAAGGCGGTCGGCAAGTACCTCCAGGAGTGGTGGGGCGAACTCGGCATCTCGATCACCCTCAACTGCCTCGACAACGTGACCGACCCGTGGCTGGCCGGCAAGTACGACCTCGCCTTCGACGGCTGGTCCGTCAACCCCGACCCGGACTTCGTGCTCTCCATCCACACCTGTGGGGCGCTTCCGGCGACGCCCAAGGACACCGGCGCCACCGACAACTTCATCTGCGACAAGAAGTACGACGAGCTGTACGCGCGGCAGTTGGGCGAGTACGACGCCGGAGAGCGCGCGGACCTCGTCAAGCAGATGCAGTCCCGGCTCTACGACACCGGCTACATGAACGTCATGGCGTATCCGAACGCGGTCGAGGCCTACCGCACGGACCAGATCAAGTCGATCACCACGATGCCGTCCGACGCGGGCAACATCTACGGCCAGGACGGGTACTGGAGCTGGTGGTCGGCCGTCCCCGCGGACTCCGGTGACTCCTCGGGCGGTTCGTCGTCGACGGGCACCGTGATCGGTATCGTCGCGGGTGTCGTCGTCCTCGCCGGTCTCGGAGTGCTCTTCGCCGTCCGCCGCCGGGCGACGGCGGACGACCGTGAGTAGCGCGACGGACTCCGCACCCCTCGCCGCGACCGGCCCCGCGCTCGGGAAGCGGCCGTCCGGGCCGTCGCGGGGGCGCGGGGGCAGCGGGTACCCCCGGTACGTAGCGGGGAAGCTGGGCGGAGCGGTCGTCTCCCTCTTCGCCGTCCTGGTCACCAGCTTCTTCCTCTTCCGGCTGATCCCCGGCGACCCGGTGAAGTTCATGACCGGTGGCCGTCCGGTCTCGGCCGAGCAACTCGACATCTATCGGCAGGAGTTCGGGCTCGACCTGCCGCTGTGGCAGCAGTTCACGGACTACTGCCTCAAGGCGCTGAGCGGGGACCTGGGCACGTCGTACCAGTTCCACGCGCCCGTCGTCGACAAGATCGTCGAGGCGCTGCCGAACACGCTGCTGCTCACCGGCACGGCCTTCGTGATCTACACCGCGCTGGGTGCCTTCCTCGGCACCCGGTCGGCGTGGCGGCACGGGGGGCTGGGTGACCGGCTCAACACCGGTCTCGCGCTGACGCTCTACTCCATCCCGTCCTTCTGGCTGGGGCTGCTGCTCATCATCGTCCTGTCGGTCGGTGTGGACCCGATCCCGGGCCTGTTCCCGACCGGCGGCATGGAGTCGGGCGGCGAGGAGGGCTTCGCCTACCTGCTCGACGTCGCCCACCACCTCGTCCTCCCCGTGGTGACGCTGGTCGCCGTGGAGTACGGGCAGACGCTGCTGGTCACCCGGTCGGCGCTGCTGGACGAGATGGGCGGCGACTATCTGACGACCGCGCGGGCCAAGGGGCTCAGGGACGACCTCGTGCGCCGCCGGCACGCCGTGCCCAACGCAATGCTGCCGACCGTGACGCTGGTCTTCGTCAACCTGGGCCGGACCGTGGCGGGCGTCATCCTCGTCGAGACGGTCTTCTCCTGGCCGGGGCTCGGCGGGCTGTTCTACCAGGCGCTCAGTGTGCCCGATCTGCCGTTGGTGCAGGGGCTGTTCTTCGCCTTCGCCGCCGCGGTGATCCTGATGAACACGCTGGCCGACCTCTTGTATCCGCTGCTCGACCCGAGGGTGGGCCGATGACCGCCGAGACCACCGAGACCCCTGCGGAGCCCTCCGGGAAGGCGGGTGCGCCGGGTCCGCGCGCGCTCGCCCGGCGGCGGCGACGTGCCTCCGTCGCGCGCTTCTGGAAGGAGTACCGCAGACACCGGGCGGGGCTGTTCGGGCTGGCCGCGCTGACGCTGTTCGTGCTGATCGCGCTGACCGCGCCGCTGACGGTCGGGTCGGACGTGGACAGCGTGACCGACGCGCCGGGGCAGCCGCTGGAGAGCCCGAGCGGGCAATTCCCGCTGGGCACGGACCAGTTCGGGCGGAACCTGCTCGGCCTGCTGATCTGGGGCTCGCGCGTGTCCCTGCTCGTCGGGCTGCTCGCGGCCGCGCTGTCGGTGGCGATCGGGGCGGTCATCGGGATCACGGCCGGGCACTTCCGCGGGTGGTACGCCACGGTGATGATGCGGATCACGGACTGGTTCCTGGTGATGCCGACGCTGGTGCTGGCGATCGTGCTGGCGACGGTCATGTCCCGTTCCCTCGGCACGATCGTGCTGGCGATCGGTGTGACCACGTGGCCGACCACGGCGCGGCTGGTGCGGGCGCAGACGCTGGCGGTGGAGTCACGGCCGTACATCGAACGCGCGAAGGCGCTCGGGGGCGGGCACTGGCACATCATGTCCCGGCACGTGCTGCCCAATGTCATGCCGCTGGTCCTCGCCCAGACCACGCTGATCATCTCCTCCGCGATCCTGGCCGAGGCGACGCTGGCCTTCCTCGGGCTCGGGGACCCGACGGTGGTGTCCTGGGGCGGGCTGCTGCAGGACGCGCGGGAGGCCGGGTCGGTGAGTTCCGGCGACTGGTGGTACCTGGTGCCGCCGGGCGTCGGGATCGCGGTCGTGGCGCTGGCGTTCACCCTGTGCGGGCGCGCGGTGGAGGCGGTTCTCAATCCCAGGCTGGGGGTGTCCCGTTGAGTCTGCTGGAGGTCCGGGACCTGAAGGTGACGTACGCCGGTGGCGCCGCCGCCGTGCGCGGGGTCGACCTGCGCCTCGACGCGGGCGAGAAGCTCGGCATCGCGGGCGAGTCCGGCTGCGGCAAGTCCACGCTGGCGCTGGCGCTGCTGCGGCTGCTGCCGGCCGGGGCCCGGACCGGCGGGGAGATCCTGCTGGACGGCGAGGACGTGCTGACCATGAAGTGGGGCCGGCTGCGGGCGGTGCGCTGGGCGGGGGCGTCGATCGTCTTCCAGGGCGCGATGCACTCCCTGAACGCCGTGCACCGCATCGGTGACCAGATCGCCGAGCCGGTCCTGCTGCACCGCGGGGCCACGGCGGCCGGCGCGCGCAAGAGGACGGGCGAGCTGTTGGAGCAGGTGGGGCTGCCCGCGTCCCGGGCGAGCGCCTACCCGCACGAGCTGTCCGGCGGGCAGCGGCAGCGCGTGATGATCGCGATGGCGCTGGCCTGCGACCCGCGTCTGATCGTCGCCGACGAGCCGACCACGGCGCTCGACGTGATGATCCAGGCGCAGATCCTGCGGCTGATCGAGGGCTTGGTGGGCGAGCAGAACGTCGGCCTGATCATGATCAGCCACGACCTCGCCGTCCTGGCCGACACCTGCGACCGCCTCGCGGTGATGTACGCGGGCCGGGTGGTCGAGGAGGGCCCGGCCCGGCAGGTCTACGAGGACGCGCGGCATCCGTACGGCCGGGCGCTGTCGGAGGCGTTCCCGACGATCGGCGACCCGGCCTCGCGGTTCGCACCCCGCGGCCTGCCCGGCGACCCGCCCGACCCGACGGCGGTGCCCTCCGGCTGCGCGTTCCACCCGCGATGCCCGGTCGCACTGGACCTCTGCGCCACCGAGGACCAGGCCCTCCGCGAGACGGGAACGCGCCGGCGGGCGGCTTGCGTCCACGTGGGCGCCGGGGCCACGGCGGTGTCCGCCGACGCCAGATCGTCGGGGAAGCCCGAGGGGGCCACCGACAGCGGGGCACGTGACGGCACGGCCGCGCCCGGCGGCACGAGCACGCCCGGTGGCACGGAGACGGGCGACGGCCTCAAAGCCACGGACAGCGGAGCGCCCAACGACTCCGGCACGCCCGGCGGCACCGGCACAACCGGCGGCGCGAGTCCCTCCGGTGGCGCCGCGACGAACGACGGAGTGAGGAGCAGTACCCCATGACGAGCACCACACCCCCGTTGCTGAGCGTCCAGGGGCTGCACGTCACGTTTCCCGGCAGGCGCGGGGCGGCCGACGCGCGGGCCGTGGACGGGGTCGACCTCGACATCCGGCGGGGTGAGATCGTCGCGCTGGTCGGCGAGTCGGGCTGCGGCAAGACGACACTCGCGCGTGCCCTGCTCGGCCTGGTCCCGCCGACCGGGGGCCGGGTCACCTTCGACGGCGCCCCGCTCGCCCGCTCGGGCCGTGCGCTGAAGGCGTACCGCAGGCGGGCCCAGCTGGTCCTCCAGGACCCGAGCGGCTCGCTGAACCCGCGGCACACGGTGTACGACATCGTCGCCGAGGGCCTGCGCATCCACGGTCACGCGGGGGACGAGCGGTCGGCGGTCGCCGAGGCCCTGTCCCGAGCCGGGCTGCGGCCACCCGAGCGGTTCTTCCTGCGCTATCCGCACGAGCTGTCCGGCGGCCAGCGGCAGCGGGTCGTCATCGCGGGCGCGCTGGTCCTGGAGCCGGAACTCCTCGTCGCGGACGAACCGGTGGCCTCCCTCGACGCGTCGGTGCGCGGTGAGATCCTCGCGCTGCTGCTGCGGCTGCGCACCGAACTGGGCCTGGCGGCGCTGGTCGTGACCCACGACCTGGGCCTGGCCTGGAACATCGCCGACCGGGTGGCGGTGATGTACCTCGGCCGGATCGTCGAGACGGGCCCGGTGGAGCGGGTGCTGACGGCGCCGCGGCATCCGTACACGCAGGCGCTGCTGTCGGTTCTGCCGGAGGCGCCGGGCACGCCGGTCGTGCTCACCGGTGAGCCCCCGGACCCGTCGTTCATCCCCTCCGGCTGCCGCTTCCACGTCCGCTGCCAGGTCCTGGCCGGCGGCGAGGCGGAGCGGGCCGGCGTGGCCGACGCGTGCCGGCACGGGGAACTGGAGGTGCTGTCCGGCGGCGACGAGGCCCAGGTCGCCTGCCACTGGGCCCGGTCGCGGGCGGAATGGCCCACGGCCGGAGCGGGCGACGAGGCGGCCGTCCGGCCGGGCTGAACGTCAGGAGCGGTGGACGTCAGGAGCGGTGGACGTCAGGAGCGGTGGACGTCAGGGGCGGTGGAGGTCCGACGCCGCGATGATCTCGCGGCACCTCTGGACGTCCTGGCCCATCTGCTCAAGGAGCGCGTCCAGCGTCTCGAACTTCGCCTGGCCGCGTACGAAGGCGCGGAAGTCGACGGCGACGTGCAGGCCGTACAGGTCGAGGTCCACGCGGTCGATGGCGTACGCCTCCACCGTGCGCTCGGTGCCCTCGAACTGCGGGTTGGTGCCGACCGAGATCGCGGCCGGCATCGCCTCGCCCTGGGCGTGCAGCCAGCCGGCGTAGACGCCGTCGGCCGGGATCGCGGTGTGCGGGAGGGTCTCGACGTTGGCCGTCGGGAAGCCCATCTCGCGCCCTCGCTGGGCGCCGCGCACGACCACGCCCTCCACGCGGTGCGGGCGGCCCAGGATCTCCGCGGCGCCCTCGACGTCGCCCTGGGCGACCAGGCGGCGGGTCAGGGTGGAGGAGAACGGCTCGCCGCCGCCCGCGTCACCGGTCACGTACAGGTCGACGACCTCGACCTCGAAGTCGTAGACCTTGCCCTGCTCGGTGAGGAAGTCCACGTTGCCCGCGGCCTTGTGGCCGAAGCGGAAGTTGGGGCCCTCGACGACCGCCTTGGCGCGCAGCCGGTCGACCAGGACCTTCACCACGAACTCCGCCGCGGAGAGCTTCGAGAACTCCGTCGTGAACGGCAGGATCAGCACCGCGTCCACGCCCAGGTCCGCCATGAGTTCGGCACGGCGGTGGTGCGCGGCGAGCAGGGGCGGGTGACTGCCGGGGCGGACGACCTCGCTGGGGTGCGGGTCGAAGGTGACGACGACGGCGGGGACGCCCAGCTCGCGGGCGCGGTCCACGGCGTGCTTGATGATCAGCTGGTGCCCGCGGTGGACGCCGTCGTAGGAGCCGATGGTGACGACGCTGCGCCCCCAGTCCTCGGGGATGTCCTCCAAGCCACGCCAGCGCTGCACTGTGTCTGCTCCTTGGTGGTTTCCGTGATCTCGGTGGGTCCGGTGGTGACCCTTACGCAGGACTAAGGGTGCCATGCCGTCCGGGCCGGGGTCAGGCGGGGACCCGGGCGCCCGCGAGGTTCTCGATCGTGCGGCGCGCGCTGGGGCCGACCAGCGCGGCCCAGTCCAGCGGCGCGTCGGCCAGCCAGCCGGTCAGCCGGGTGGCGAAGCCCGGGAGGTGACGGGCCAGGTCGACCAGTCCGCGGTCGAAGCGGGTGGCGCCGTCGGGGGTGCGGACGAGGAGGAGGCCGGTGCGGTGGACGAGGGCGCGCTGGTCCTCGCCGGCACACCGGGCGGCCGCGTACAGCAGCGCGTCCAGGACGGCGGGGGCCTGCTCGTGGGCGAGGAGGTGCTCGCGCAGGTCCCCGCGGAGCGGGCCGACCGCGGCGGCGCCGTCGGCGGGGAGGACACCGGCGAGGGCGGCCCGCGCGGGCTCGGGGCCGTCGTCGAGGAGACGGGTGACGAAGGGGTGGAGTACGGCGCGGTCGGCGGGGTCCCGGTCGAGGCGCCGGTCGACGTAGGCGGCCAGGTGTCCGGCGGTCTCGGGGCGGTCCGCGACGGCTCGCGCCACGAGGGCGGCCACCGGGCGGGCCAGCGCGGGTGTGGTGGCGTCGGCGAGCACGCGCAGCGCCTCCCCCGCGTCCGGGCCGCGCAGCCTGGCCCGGAAGGCTTCGAGGACGGCATCCGGATGGGTGGGCAGGGCGGTGGCCACCGCGCTCGGCGGGAGGTGGGGATCGCCGGCCGCGAAGTGGTCCAGCGCCCTCGGGAGGTGGCGTTCGCGGCAGTCCGGGTCGCGCAGGAGCAGGGCGAGCGCGCCGCCGTGCAGGAGGCTGTCGGCGGGCCCGGCGAGCAGAACGAGGGCGGCGTGCCGGAGCAGGGTGCGGTCGGCGGCGGTGCGGGCGTGCGGGGCGGTGCGCAGGCCGTGGGCGACGGCGGCGCTCCGCCGCTCGGGGCGCTCGTCGCGCGCCCACCGCTCGACGGCGCGGCACAGGGCCGAGGGTTCCTCCTCGGCCAGGACGGCGAGCAGTTCGTCGGCCCGCCGGTGGGTGCTGTCTACGAGTACCTCGGTGAGCCCGTCCAGGCCCCGGTGGCGGTGCGTGTGCAGCAGCGCCTGCGCGGCCGTCGCGACGGTGGCGTGCGGGGTGGCGGGCAGCGGCCGATCGTCGTCGAACCAGCGGACGAGGAGCGGCTGTACGGCCGCGGGGCCGGCGGTGAGCAGTGCCGCGACGGTGTCGAGGTGGCGGGGGCCCGGTTCGCTCGGGGGGCCGTCGGCGAGGACGAGGCGGCGCAGCAGGTCCAGCCGGGTGGCCTCGGGCAGCCGCAGGCCCGTCCAGAAGGCGGGCCCGAACTCCGCCGGCACCGGCCGTCCCTCTCCGCGCCGTTCCGCGAGGCCGTCGGCGAGGAGCCGCAGCACCTCCGTGTACGGGGTCGCGTCGGGCACGCGCGCGAGGACGCGGGTGAGCAGCCGGGGGGCCCACCAGGAGTGGGGGTCGGCGTCGAGGGTGTTCACCAGCTCTTCGAGGGTCAGGGCGAGTTGGAGGACGCCGTGCTGCCGGGCGAGGAGCAGGACGGCCTCGACGACGGGGCCGATGCGGTGGTGCGGCACGGGGAGGGTGTGCGGGTCGTGCGTGTCGTGCGGGTCGTGCGGGGTGCCGCGGCGGTGGACGAGGGCGCGCAGGGCGCCGTCCAGATCGAGGTGGACGCCCTGGATCCAGTCGGCCAGCTCCTCGTGTGCGAAGCGGTAGCCGGGGCCCGCGGGGACGAGGAGGCCCTCGGCGAGCACGGCCGACGCCCATCCGGTGCCGCCGCCGAGCCGGGCCGGGGCGGGCCCCCACGGGAACAGCGCCTCGAAGGACTCCCGGTCCAGCGCGCCCTGCCCGGGGCCGAGACTGCGCCGGGCGGCCTCGTGGACCTGCCCGGAGACCTTCGCGGCGAGGCGGCGTACGGCGGTGCCACGCAGGCCGTTCTCGCCGGCCAGGCGGGTCGCGACGCGCAGGCACATCAGGTCCAGGTACGCCACGAAGACCGCGTCCCGGTCGACGGGCGCCGGGGGCACGTCGAGGCCGGCGTGGGCCTCCGCGAGCAGACGCAGGGTGAGGGGGTGCCGGTCGTCCGGGGCCGCCAGGGCGCCGTCCGGGACGCGGTGGCGGGCGCGCACCTCCCGGGCCTCTTCGTCGCCCAGGTCGCCGATCGGGACACAGGGCGGGAGCACCGGCCCGGCGGCGGCTGTCTCCGCCCCGGCAAACGCCGGCCGGGACACGACGACCGCCGCCCCGGCCCCGGCCACTCCGCCGGACGGCGCCGGCGACCAGGCACCGACGGAAGCCGGGCTCGGCGACCAGGGCCCGCGGGTTGCTCCCGGTGGCCTCGGTCCAGATCCGGCGGACGCCGCCCCGGGTTCGGCCCCTCCCACGGACGGCAACGGAGACCAGGCCCTCGCAGACACCGACCCCGGCGCCCAAGGACCGGCAGTCGGGCCCGGCGGGTTCGGTCCGAATCCGGCGGCCGCCGTCCCGGATTCGGCACCACCCACGGACGGCACCGAAGACCAGGCCCTCGCAGACACCGACCCCGGCGCCCAAGGACCGCCGCTCGGCCCCGGCGGGTTCGGTCCAAATCCGGCGGACGCCGTCCCGGATTCGGCACCACCCACGGACGGCACCGAAGACCAGGCCCTCGCGGACACCGCGCCCGGCGCCCAAGGACCGGCGGTCGGGCTCGGCGGCCGCAGTCCAGATCCAGCCTCCGACGTCCCGGGGGGCGGCACCGCACCGGCCGACGCTCGTCCCCCGGCGGCCGCCCAGGACGGCACCGGCATGGCTGACCGGCCTTGCCGTACCACCCCCGGCGTCTCGGACGGTGCCTTGTCGGCACCGTCCGCCGTACCCGGCGCGAAGGGCCGCTCGCCGGGCACCGGGTCGTACAGCAGTTCCCGTGGGAATTCGGCTCCCGCGTGCTCCCAGTACTCCGCCCGGCAGGCGATGACGAGCCGGATGCCCGTCTCCCCCAGCCAGGCCGCGGTGCCCTCGGTCCACTCGGGGAGGCGGTGGGCGAGCACGGGCGGCATCTCCTCGGGGCCGTCCAGCAGGAGGAGGAGGGGCCTTCCGGCGGTGCGGGCCAGGCGGGCGAGGCGTTCCGGGGCGATGTCTCCGAGGTCGTCGGGGCGGGCGCGGTCCGAGGCGGCGACGATGCGGGCGGCCCGGGACAGCGTCCGGCGCACGGCGTCCGCAAGCGACATGTCCTCGTCGCACAGGTCGGCGCCGCGCAGCCACAGCGTGGGTGCCGGTGCGGGGCCCCGGGAGCGGCGGGCGGCGAGGGCCGCCAGCTCGGTCGTACGGCCGCTGCCCGGCGCGCCGACCAGTCCCAGCACGCGGGCGCGGCTCGCGGCGAAGGCGGTGAACGCGCGGGTCACCGGGGCCCGTTCGACCGGATTCACCAGCGCGGGTGCGCCGCCGGCCGGCCCGGCACCGGGCGTCGCCCCGGAGCCCTCCACCGCACGGGCGTCCCCGCGCGGACCGTCCTGCCCGACCGACGTGGCCGTGAGGGCGAGGACACCCGCCAGGTTGAGATCGGCTCCGTAGGCCGGGACCGTCGCGGCGTTCTCGGCGAGCAGGGCGGCGAGCGGGCCCGTGTCCGTGCGGCGCAGCGGCACGGCGAAGCCGACGTCGCTGTGTCCGGAGCTGAGCGCGGTGCCGAGGACACCGAGGACGGCACCGGTCGCGATGTCGAGGACGGGACCGCCGGCCGCGCCGCCGCCCAGCCGCAGCGCGTCCCGCCCGGAGGTGCCGCAGGCCAGTTCCAGGGCGTCGCCGAGGAGGTGGAAGCGGTCGGTGGCCGTGTAGGTCACGTCGGTGGCGCCCAGGACGCGGGCCTCGCGCCAGCCGCCGGCGGCGATACGCACGTAGGTCCCGGCCTCGACGCGGTCCCGCGTGGTGACGGGCAGCGGGCGGACGCCCAGGCCCTCGGTGCGGACCAGGGCCAGGCCGAGGGCGGGCAGCGGGGTCACGTCCGCGGCGGCCACCACGCGGCGCCGGTCGTCGGCGGTGCGCAGGACCAGCCGGGAGAGGCCGTCGACCGCTTCGTGGCTGGTGAGCACCGTGCCGTGGTGGTCGGCGACGAATCCCGTGCCGCGGGGGCGTCCGGCGAGGTCGTGCACCTGGACCAGGGCGTCGTCGGGCGCGTGCCGGGCCGGATCGGCCGCCCGGGCCGTGGGCCCGCCGCGCGCGTCCCGGGCTCCGTCCCTCGACCCCTGTCCCGCCCTGCCGCCCGCCGCCTCCCGGGACCGGTTCCTCGACGCCATCGCCGAACCTCCCCGCCGTACACCCGTGCTGTGTGTTCGACGGTAGGCGCGTGATGATCAGCGGGACAGATCCCCTGGCGAACGCGCCCCCTTCCACTCCCCCGGTTCACTCCGAGCGCCTGCCCGGACGGGTGAACAGGAGGGGAAGGTTGGATACACCCTAGGAGGCGGGGGAACCGAGGGGGGCCGTGGAGCGGCGACAGTGAAGTCCCCGTGATCGCCGCTCCACGGGCGGACGCCGACTGCGCGTCGGCTCAGCCGAAGACGGCCAGGCTCTTCGCCTTGCCCTTGTGCTCCTCGACGAGCGCGAGCAGTCCGCCCTCGGGTCCGTAGACGGCGACAGCACCGGCGCCCGTGTAGACCTCGGGCATGTCCAGCCGGACCCCGTTGGTGAGCAGCTTGGCCCGCCTGTCGTCGACGTCCCAGCGCGGGAAGGCGGCACCGGCCGCGTCCGCGATGGGCATGACGGTCAGCTCCTGCTGGAGCTGGTCCAGCGTCCGGGCGGTGTCGAGCTTGTAGGGCCCGACCCGGGTGCGGCGCAGCGCGGTGAGGTGACCGCCGACGCCGAGACCGGCGCCCAGGTCGCGCGCCAGGGCCCGGATGTAGGTACCGGAGGAGCAGACCACCGAGACCACCAGGTCCAGCACCGGGGTGCCGTCCTCGGCGACGGCGTCGCGGACGTCGTACACCGAGAACGAGGAGACGGTGACGGGGCGGGCGGGGATCTCGAACTCCTCGCCCTCGCGCGCCCGCTTGTAGGAGCGCACGCCATTGATCTTGATGGCGCTGACCTTGGACGGCACCTGCATGATCTCGCCGGTCAGTTCGGCGATGCCGGCGTCGATCGCGTCCCGGGTGACCTTCGAGGCGTCCTCGGACCTCGTGATCTCGCCCTCGGCGTCGTCGGTCAGGGTGGTCTGCCCGAGCCGGATGGTGCCCAGGTACTCCTTCTCGGTGAGGGCGAGGTGTCCGAGGAGCTTGGTCGCCCGCTCCACGCCGAGGACCAGGACGCCCGTCGCCATCGGGTCGAGCGTGCCGGCGTGCCCGACGCGCCGTGTCCGGGCGATGCCCCGCATCTTGGCGACGACGTCGTGCGAAGTGAAACCCGACGGCTTGTCGACGATGACAAGGCCGTCGGGCGTGGTGTGCTTCTCGGTCATTTAGCGGTGTCGTCCGTCTCGTCGCCCTCGCCGGCCTCACCGTCATCCTCGTCCGGCTTGCGGTACGGGTCGGCCCCGCCGGCGTACGCGGCGCCCGCGGACGCCTCGCGCACCTTGGCGTCGGACTGACGCGCCTTGTCGAGGAGGTCCTCGATGTTGCGCGCGGTGTCCGGGAGGGCGTCCATGACGAAGGCCAGGGTCGGCGTGAACTTCACGCCCGCCGCCTTGCCGACCTCGGAGCGCAGGATGCCCTTGGCGCTCTCCAGGCCCGCCGCGGCGGCCGTGCGCTCCTCGTCGTCCCCGTACACCGTGTAGAAGACGGTCGCCTCCCGCAGGTCACCCGTGACCCGGGTGTCCGTGATGGTGACGTGCGAGCCGAGCCGCGGGTCCTTGATCCCGCGCTGCAGCTTCTGGGCCACCACCTCTCGGATGAGGTCCGCCAGCCTTTTCGCCCGCGCGTTGTCGGCCACTGGTCCGTCTCCCGTTCTTTCTTCTCTGGCGTGATCTTGCGTGATCTTGCGTGATCTGGTGTGATCTGGCCTGGTCTAGCGTGGTCCGGTCAGTCGTCGTCGCCGTGGAGGCGCCGTCGCACGGACAGCAGTTCCACCTCGGGCCGGCCGGCCACCAGCCGTTCGCACCGGTCGAGTACGTCGCTGAGGTGGCCCGCGTCGCCGGACACCACGGCCAGGCCGACGACCGCCCGGCGGTGCAGGTTCATGTGCTCCACCTCGGCCGCGCTCACCGCGTACTTCCGCTGGAGTTCGGCGACGATCGGGCGGACCACGGAGCGCTTCTCCTTCAGCGAATGTACGTCGCCGAGGAGGAGGTCGAAGGACAGCGTCCCCACATACATGTATGCAACCGGTTCACCCGCCGGTTCGGGATCGATGGCCCCGCCGTTCACGGGCGGGGACATCAGAACCGTACAACGAACGGCCGGGGCCGATCGACGGATATTTGTGCTCCGCCGACCGGCCCCGGACCGCACCGTCTCGGAAGTCGCGGTGGTTACACCCGCGGCTTCTCGCGCATCTCGTACGTCGCGATGACGTCGTCGACCTTGATGTCGTTGAAGTTTCCGAGGTTGATACCGCCCTCGAAGCCTTCGCGGATCTCGGTGACGTCGTCCTTGAAGCGACGCAGGCCCACGATGTTGAGGCTCTCCGCGATGACCTTGCCATCGCGCAGCAGGCGCGCCTTGGTGTTGCGCTTGACCTCGCCGGAGCGGATGAGAACACCCGCGATGTTGCCCAGCTTGGACGAGCGGAAGACCTCGCGGATCTCCGCCGTGCCCAGCTCGACCTCTTCGTACTCCGGCTTGAGCATGCCCTTGAGGGCCGCCTCGATCTCCTCGATCGCCTGGTAGATGACCGAGTAGTACCGGACGTCCACACCTTCGCGCTCGGCCATCTGCGCGGCACGCCCCGCGGCGCGCACGTTGAAGCCGATCACGATGGCGTCGGAGCCCATCGCCAGGTCGATGTCGGACTCCGTGACCGCACCGACGCCGCGGTGCAGGACGCGGATGTCGACCTCTTCGCCGACGTCCAGCTGGAGCAGGGAGGACTCCAGGGCCTCGACCGATCCGGAAGCGTCACCCTTGATGATCAGGTTCAGCTGCTGGACCTCGCCGGCCTTGAGCACCTTGTCCAGGTCCTCGAGCGACACGCGGCGCGTGCGCTTGGCGAACGCCGCGTTCCGCTCGCGGGCGGCGCGCTTCTCCGCGATCTGGCGGGCCGTACGGTCCTCGTCGACCACGATGAAGTTGTCGCCGGCACCCGGGACGTTGGTCAGACCCAGCACCTGGACCGGGGTCGACGGACCCGCCTCGGCGACGTTGTTGCCGTTGTCGTCGAGCATGGCGCGGACGCGGCCGTAGGCGTCGCCCACCACCATCGTGTCGCCGACCCGCAGGGTGCCTCGCTGCACGAGGACCGTCGCCACGGCACCGCGGCCGCGGTCGAGACGGGACTCGATCGAGATGCCCTGCGCGTCCTGGTTCGGGTTGGCCCGCAGGTCGAGCGAGGCGTCCGCGGTGAGGACCACGGCCTCCAGCAGGGAGTCGATGTGCAGACCCTGCTTGGCGGAGATGTCGACGAACATGGTGTCGCCGCCGTACTCCTCGGCCACCAGGCCGTACTCGGTCAGCTGACCGCGCACCTTGGTCGGGTCGGCGCCCTCGACGTCGATCTTGTTGACCGCGACGACGATCGGGACCTCGGCCGCCTTGGCGTGGTTGAGCGCCTCGACCGTCTGCGGCATGACGCCGTCGTTGGCCGCGACGACCAGGATCGCGATGTCGGTCGACTTGGCACCGCGGGCACGCATGGCGGTGAACGCCTCGTGACCCGGGGTGTCGATGAAGGTGATCTTGCGCTCTTCGCCGTGGACCTCGGTCGCGACCTGGTAGGCACCGATGTGCTGGGTGATGCCGCCGGCCTCGCCCGCGACGACGTTCGTCTTGCGGATGGCGTCGAGCAGTCGGGTCTTACCGTGGTCGACGTGACCCATGACGGTGACGGCCGGAGGACGGACGACCAGGTCCTCCTCGGAGCCCTCGTCCTCGCCGAACTCCAGGTCGAAGGACTCGAGCAGCTCGCGGTCCTCCTCCTCCGGGCTGACGATCTGAACCGTGTAGTTCATCTCGCCGGCGAGGAGGTGGAGCGTCTCGTCGGAGACGGACTGGGTCGCGGTGACCATCTCGCCGAGGTTCATCATGACCGCGACGAGCGACGCCGGGTTGGCGTTGATCTTCTCCGCGAAGTCGGTGAGCGACGCACCGCGCGACAGGCGAATGGCTTCGCCGTTGCCGCGAGGCAGCATCACGCCGCCGACCGACGGGGCCTGCATGGCCTCGTACTCCTGGCGCCTCTGCCGCTTCGACTTGCGACCGCGACGCGCGGGACCGCCGGGACGGCCGAAGGCGCCCTGCGTGCCACCACGGCCACCCGGACCACCGGGACGACCGCCGAAGCCGGGACGGCCACCGCCGCCACCGAAGCCACCGCCACCGGGACGACCGGCGAAACCGCCGCCGCCACCGGGACGACCGCCGCCGCCACCGCCGCCGGGACGACCGGCGAAGCCGCCGCCGCCACCGGGACGACCGCCGCCGCCGCCGGGACGACCGGCACCGCCGGGACCGCGACCGCCGCCGCCACCACCGGGGCCCGGACGCGGGCCCGCAGCGGGACGCTGCGGCATCATGCCGGGGTTCGGACGCGGACCGCCGCCGGGACGGGGACCGCCCTGGCCGCCGCCCTGCGGACGAGGCATCGAGCCGGGGCTCGGACGGTTGCCGCCCGGAGCCTGGGGACGGGGACCGCCGCCCTGGCCGCCGGAGGCCTGCGGACGGGGACCGGCGCCGGAGGCACCGGGGCCGCCAGGACCGCCGGGACCGCCGTGGCCTCCGGCCGGTCGAGGACCGCCCTGCGGACGGGGCGCCTGCGGGCGCGCCATGCCGGCGTTGCCGCCGGAGGTGAAGGGGTTGTTGCCCGGACGCGGACCGCCGGAGCGGCCGCCGGGACGCTGCGCCGGGGCGCCGGGACGCTGGCCACCGGGACGGCCCTGGCCGCCCTGCTGACCACGGTCCTGACCCGGACCGGACGGACGACCGCCGGGCTTGGGGGCGCCGGGACGCGCGCCGGGCTTCGGGCCGGCCGGAGCCGGCGTCGAGGCGGCCGGTGCGGCCGGTGCGGTCGGCGGAGCGGTGAACTCCGGCGCGGCCGGGGCCGGACGCGGCGCGGGCTTCGGGCCCGGCGTCGGACGCGGACCCTGGGAGGGCGCCGGAGCGGGGGCCGCCGGAGCCTCGGGCTGCTGGGCAGCCGCCGGCTTCGGGGCCGCCGGACGCGGCGCGGCCGGACGATCCCCCGCTGCCTGAACGGCGCGGGAGGGGCCCCCAGCCTGCGCCGGAGACGGCGCGGCGGGCCTGGGGGCGGCCTTCTTCGGGGCGGCGGGGCGACCGGCTGCCCGGCCGTTGCCACCACCCTGCTGGAAGGCATCTGTCAGCTTGCGTACTACGGGCGCTTCGATGGTCGAAGACGCCGAACGGACGAATTCACCGAGCTCCTGGAGCTTGGCCATGACGACCTTGCTCTCGACGCCGAACTCCTTGGCGAGTTCGTAGACCCGGACCTTAGCCACTTCGCTCCTCTGAGGTCCGGGTTGCGTCCGGACCGTCGCTAGTTCATGGGCGTACTCATCGCGTACTCATCGAGTGCTCATCGCAATCTCGACCTGCTTTCGACTCGCGAGGTACCGGGCCGGGCGGGGGATTCCGCACGGCTCGTCTTCCTTACCACGTTGCTTACATGCTGCTTTCAGCAACCTTGTGTCTGCTCGACGCAGTGGCGCAACGCCTTTACGTCGAGCGGACCCGGGACGCGGAGCGCCCGCGGGAACGCCTTGCGGCGCACCGCCTGGTCGACACAGACCGGTACGGGGTGTACGTACGCACCCCGGCCGGGCAGCGTACCGCG
Organism: Streptomyces sp. NPDC058534; assembly: GCF_042717365.1. Classification (NCBI taxonomy): domain Bacteria; kingdom Bacillati; phylum Actinomycetota; class Actinomycetes; order Kitasatosporales; family Streptomycetaceae; genus Streptomyces; species Streptomyces sp. NPDC058534. Next base: position 4,291 of record NZ_JBHXNW010000055.1, on the reverse strand, counting down.
TGGATCAGGGGTGCAATGACCCTCGACCGCCACGGTGCGCAGCAGCTCGCTCTTGACCGCTCGCTCCCGGCACCCCACGCAGGTGCGCTCAGGGCATGCTCGAGTACGTGTCCGGCCAGACACTGCTAAGTCTACCTCCCCGGGCCGACCTCACCCCTTCGGGGCAAGAATCGAACACGTGCCACACGCAAAGCTGACGTGATCTCAGCGCCGTGCGGCTTGGATCTATTCCCCGTGCTCGCCCGAGGGCTGCTCGGAGGGCTGTCCGGACGGCTGCTCGGTGTCCGGGCGGATGTCGATGCGCCAGCCGGTCAGCCGGGCCGCGAGGCGGGCGTTCTGGCCCTCCTTGCCGATGGCCAGCGACAGCTGGTAGTCCGGCACGATCACCCGCGCGGAGCGGGCGGCCAGGTCCACGACCTCCACCTTGGAGACGCGGGCCGGGGAGAGCGCGTTCGCCACCATCTCGGCCGGGTCGTCCGACCAGTCGACGATGTCGATCTTCTCGCCGTTCAGCTCCCCCATGACGTTGCGCACCCGGCCGCCCATGGGGCCGATGCAGGCGCCCTTGGCGTTCAGGCCCGAGCGGGTGGAGCGGACGGCGATCTTGGTGCGGTGGCCGGCCTCGCGGGCGATCGCGGAGATCTCGACGGACCCGTCGGCGATCTCCGGCACCTCCAGGGCGAAGAGCTTCTTCACCAGGTTGGGGTGGGTGCGGGACAGCGTCACGGAGGGACCGCGCACGCCCTTGGCCACCCGGACGACATAGGACCGCAGCCGCATGCCGTGCGGGTAGGTCTCGCCGGGCACCTGCTCCTGCACCGGCAGGATGGCCTCCAGCTTGCCGATGTCGACCAGCACGTTCTTCGGGTCGCGGCCCTGCTGGACGACGCCGGTGACGATGTCGCCCTCGCGGCCGGCGTACTCGCCGAGCGTCGCGTCGTCCTCGGCGTCGCGCAGCCGCTGCAGGATGACCTGCTTGGCGGTGGTGGCGGCGATACGGCCGAAGTCGGACGGGGTGTCGTCGAACTCGCGGGCCGCCTGGCCCTCTTCGAGGTCGTCGGGGTCCTCCTTCGCCCACACGGTCACGTGTCCGGTGTCCCGCTTGAGTTCCACGCGCGCGTGCCGGCGGCTTCCCTCGGTGCGGTGATAGGCGATGAGGAGGGCCGACTCGATCGCTTCGACCAGCAGGTCGAAGGAGATCTCCTTCTCCCGTACCAAGCCCCGCAGGGCGCTCATGTCGATGTCCACGGCTACGCCTCCTCTTCCGTCGTGTCGCTGTTGTCGGTGTTCTCGGTGTTCTCGGTGTTCTCGGTGTGCTCGGCGTGCTCGGTGTCCTTGGCGTCCTTGCGGTTGAACTCGACCTGGACGCGTGCCTTGTCGATGTCACCGAAGGCGAGTCTGCGGGTGGTGGCCTTGCGGCCCTTCACGCCGGGCACTTCCAGGTCGAGTCCGTCCTCGTCCACGGCGAGGACACGGGCGACCAGCTCGCCGCCCTCGTGCAGCTGGAAGCGGACCAGGCGGTCCGTGGCGCGCACGTAGTGGCGGTGCTCGGTGAGGGAGCGCTCCGCGCCCGGGGTGCCCACTTCCAGGGTGTACTCCGCCTCGCCCATCGCGTCGCTCTCGTCCAGCGTCGCCGAGAGCACGCGGCTCACATCGGCGATCCGGTCCAGGTCGGCGCCGGTGTCGGAGTCGACGACCACTCTCAGCACACGCTTGCGGCCGACCGAGTCCACCGCGATCTCTTCGAGGTCCAGTCCCTGGGAGGCGACGAGCGGCTCCAGCAGCTCTCGCAGCCTCTCGCTCTGGGTGGTGCTCATCCGGGTGACTCCTCGGCCGCGTGTGCTGTTGTGGGATGGGTCGCGTGTCTGGTCAAAGGGTATCGGGTCCCGGGGGGTGTTGCCGTCCACCCCGGCTCGGCGGTGCCGATGACCGGGGCCCGGCCGGGGCCCGGGTACCGTGATCACGGGCCGGCCGCGCCGCGGGTCCCCGCCGCGTCGCCCGTCGCTTTGTCCGTCGTTCTGCCCGTCGCTCTGTCCGTCGCTTTGCCGCCGCTTCCGTACGAGCCTGTCGAGGACGTCTGCCGTGTCGTTTTCCGCATCGCCGCGCCCGCCGTCGGGGCCGCGCAGAAGGAGTCTGCTCGTGTCGGCCGCCGGGGCCGCCGGGGCCGTCCTGCTCGTCGGGTGCTCCGGCGGCTCGGAGTCCGAGGACCGGGCCGCCGAACGCTCTGCGGCCGACGCCGCACGCGCGCGTGCGGGCCGGGACAGCGAGGCGCTGGCCGCGCGGTACGCGGCGGTGATCGGCGCTCATCCGGGGCTGGCGGAGCGGTTGCGTCCGCTGCGGGAGGAGGTCGTACGGCACGCGGAGGCGTTCGGGGCGGGGGGTACGGCGTCGGCGGGAGCGTCGTCCGAGGCGTCGTCGGTGGCGTCGCCCTCGGTGTCCGCGCGGGCTGCCGGGCCCGGGGACGGCGTCGGGCGGGTGCCGGCGGACGAGAGGGACGCGGTGGCCCTGCTGGCCGGCGCCGAGCGGAAGCTGGCCGACCGGCGGGCCGAGGCGCTGCTGGAGGTGCCGGGTGAGCTGGCGCGGCTGCTGGCCTCCGTGGCGGCGGCCGGGGCGGCGCACGTGTATCTGCTGACGGACGGAGGGTGACGGGTGAGCGAGGCGGAGGACCGGAAGCTGGACGCCCTCCAGGCGGCGCTTTCGGCTGAGCACGCGGCTGTGTACGGCTACGGGGTCGTCGGGGGGCGGATCGGTGAGGAACGGCGCGGCGAGGTCCGGACGGCCTATGACGCGCACCGGGCACGGCGGGACGCGCTGACACGCGAGGTGCGTGACCTGGGCGGCAGGCCGGTGGCCGCGTCGGCCGGGTACGCGCTCCCCTTCTCCGTGCCGGACGCGGCGGCGGCGGTGCGGCTGGCGGCCGAGCTGGAGGAGCGGCTCGCCGGGGTCTACTCCGACCTGGTGCGGGCGGCCGAGGGTGAGCGGCGGGCCGCTGCGGCCGGGGCGCTGCGGGAGGCGGCGGTCCGTGCGGCGCGGTGGCGGGGCGGGAGCGTAGCCTTCCCTGGGCTCGCCGAGCGGACCGGCAGGTCGTCGGGGCGCACCTCGGCTCCGGGGGCCTCGGCTCCGGGAGCTTCGGCTCCGGGAGCTTCGGCTTCTGCCACACCGGCTGGGTAACGCGTACGGCTGCACGTACGGGAAGGGAACGGCTCGCGCATGGCTTTCGAAGCGCCGCGGCGGCTGGTCAGGGCGCTCGGCGAGACGGCACCTGGCGGCGACGACTGGCTGGCGCGGCTGCCCGAGGCGGCGGAGCGGGCGGTGGCGCTGCGCGGGCTGAGCGCCGAGCGGGTGCAGGTGCCCGGGGGGCGGAGCAGCCTGGTGGTCCTCGTGCGGGGCGCCGACGGGGCGCCCGCGGTGCTGAAGCTGGCCCCGCGGCGGGCGCGGCCGGAGAGTGAGCGGGCCGCGCTCGCGCACTGGGGTGGACTGGGGGCGGTTCAGCTGCGCGAAGAGGCTGCTGCTGGGGAGGGCGGCGAGGGGGTGCTGCTGCTGGAGCGGTTGCATCCTGATGTGTCGGTGCGGTCGTTGCCTGAGGCGAAGGCATTGCTGGAGGCGGCCGGGACGTTGCGGCGGCTGTGGGTCGAGCCGCCGGCCGGGCATCCCTTCGAGACGGTGGCCGAGCGGACCGGGCGGCAGGCTGAGGCCATGCGGGCGGGTGCGGCGGCGGACGCCGAGGTGGCGCCGCTGGTCGACGCGGCGCTCGCGGCTCGCGAGGAGTTGCTGGCGGGGCCGCCTGGGGCGCGGTTGCTGCACGGCACGTTCCGGCAGAGCAAGGTGCTTGCCGGGGACCGGATGCCGTGGCTGGCGGTGGGGCCGGATCCGGTGGTCGGCGAGACTGCCTTCGACCTCGCGCGGCTGGTGCGGGATCGGGTCGAGGACCTCATCGCCCAGCCGTCGGGGGCGTCGACGACCCGGCGCCGGGTGAAGCGGCTCGCGGAGTCGCTGGAGGTCGACCAGGAACGGCTGCGGGGGTGGACGCTGTTCCGCGCGGTCGAGTCGGGGGTGCGGGCTCGGCGGGTGGGCCGTGAGAAGGACGCGGAGCTGTTGTTGGAGTTCGCGGGCTGGCTGTGAGGGGCGGGTGCGGTGCCTGCGGCGGCCTGTGGCTGCTTCGGTGGGGGTGCGCGTAGCGCGTTGCGGTCGGTGGTGGGTCGGGGCCGCGCCGGGGGGTGTCCGTCCTCGGAACGGCGCGGAATCGGTCGGCCACAGAAGTGACCTGTGTTGACGCGCCAACCGCTGCGGG
>NZ_JBHXNW010000054.1:39545-63460 GCF_042717365.1 Streptomyces sp. NPDC058534 | reverse complement strand
TCGCTCGCCGGCGCACTCGTGGCGCTGTTGAGGCAGTCGTTCAGCGCGCTTGCCCCGAACGACGCCGCGGGTCGGCTCGACCTCGGGGACGACAATATCCGCGAAGCGGTCGACCGACTCGTCGACGGGTTTCTCGGTTACGTGACGCGCGCCGACGGTCTCGAAGCGGAGGAGACGCGCTCTGCGGTGGGCAGCCTTCTAAGGGATTGGGACCGGCGGGCGGCACAGGCACGCGAGGCGGACGAGCCGCTGTACTACCAGCGCACGAAGAAGGATCAAGCAGCTCTGTTGAAGAGGTTCGGTCAGCCCGGAGAAGGGTGGCTCGTCGGAGACTCGATGAGGTCTGTGGAGCCAAACGTGGCGGTCGAGGTCCAGGAGCCGCAGGAGGAGGTGCACCGTGGAGAAGATCAGGCATGACCTGCGCCTCTCCGAGACGATCTCGCCGTTCGGTGTGGGAGCGATCGTCGACGTCCGGGGTGAGTCGCTCATGGCGCCGGACACGTCCTGGTGGGACAAGAGATTCGCCCATGAGATCAGCTGTGAGCGTCTGATGGCGCGCCTCGGTGCCGGCGTCCTCAGGCAACCGCCGGAACACGCGGGTCGCGCCGGCAAGGACACTCCCGCGTTGCCCTACTGGCGCTTTCCCGCTTGGCGGTTCTGCGAACGCTGCGACAAGCTCTCGAAGCTGACCGGGAAAAAGAAAGGTAAGTGGAGTAACGCCTGTGAGTGTGGTGGCGCGCTCGTACCGATGCGCTACATCGCCGTCTGTGAGAAGGGCAGCCACGTCCAGGACGTCAACTGGTTCAAGTGGGCGCATCGTGGACGCGCGGGGAGCCTGAGCGAAGCGGTCCGTTTCTGCCGCGATTACAAGGCGCTCAGGTTCCACAAGCTGGCTACCCGTGGCGAAGGTCTCGCGGCGTTGGTGGTGAAGTGCTATGGATGCGGAAACGAGCGCAGGCTCGCGGAACTCGTGACGAAGGGGGCTCTGCACCGGGACGGGATCCGTTGCGCGGGGCGGCAACCCTGGGAGCCGGAGGACTCCGTCAAGAAGCCCTGCCCGTACGAGCTGGTCGCCGTTCAGCGCGGTGCCACGGGCAACTACATCGCCGAGAGGATCTCGGCTCTCGACATACCCGAGGAACGCCCGCAGTCCGCGGAGGCGGCCGACAAGATCCGCGGGCACGTGTTCTTCGAGAAGGTGGTGACGGACAACGGCGGGCCCCTGTCGGAGCAGGTGGCGGAGTGGATCGCCGACGATCTCGGAGTTACGCCGGAAACCGTCCTCGCCGTCGCGGCGGGGGAGGAGACCGCACCGGACGAGATGCTGCTCGATCTCAAGGATGGTGAGTGGGCGGCGTTCCTGAAGAAGCTGGACGGTGGACGCGACGGTTCGGGAAGCGACTTCGTCGTCGACGGACGAAGCCTCGGAGGCGTCACAGTGCCGCAGAGTCTGCTCGGCAAGATCAGCGGCATCGGGCAGGTGCGCAGGGTCCGTGAGGTCCGTGCTCTACGAGGATTCCGGCGTCATGACGCAGAAGCGGCGATGATCAGCGTTGATCTGGGCTCGGACCAGCGGCGTTGGCCCACCTACCCGGCGATCGAGCTGTTCGGGGAGGGGATCTTCCTGCGGTTCGACGAGCGGAAGCTCGCCGAGTGGGAGGCGCAACCGGAGGTGGAGGCACGCGCCGGCATCCTCAAGGAGCGCAGGGCCGACTCTCCCTGGGCCAGCCGCCTCGACATGCCGGAACCCAGGTACATCGCCCTGCACACGCTGGCGCACCTGCTTATCCGGCGACTGGCGTTCGCAAGCGGTTATGCATCCGCCGCGCTGCAGGAGCGGATCTACGCGAACTCCGACCGTACGGACAAGACCGCCGGAATCTTGATCTACACCGCGGCGGGGGACGCTCAGGGGACCCTCGGCGGCCTCGTCAGACTCGGGGACCCCGAGAAGTTGATCCCGCTCCTGGTGGCCGCTCTGGACGACGCGGATATCTGTTCCAACGACCCGGTCTGCATCGAGAGCGATCGGCAGGGAGCCTCGCAGCTGAACCTCTCGGCCTGCCACGGTTGCTCCCTGGTGAGCGAGACCTCCTGCGAAACCGGAAACCGGCTGCTCGATCGACAGCTGGTGCTGGGCGGAAGCGATGTGAGGGGACTCTTGGACGATGTTCTGGCGGAGGTCCGACAGCCAAGTTGATGTGGCCTCTAGGCCGTCCTGTGACGCGCAACGTAGGACGGGCCGTAGTGGCTCGTTGCGGTTTGCGAACCCGTGCAGAGCGACTACGGGGTCTGGTCACTCTGGATGCGCCTGCCGCCCCAGGAGGAACAACGGGGGTGGGAGCGGCGTGCGATCCTGGCGGCATGATCCGAGAACCGGCTGAGGCCCTGGTGCGTGAGGACGGCTCCGTAGAACTTCCCATGGGGATTCTCGTCGAGGCCGGCCTGGCCCCCGGCGCCCGCCTCCTCGCCTACAGCGACGGAGACGGGCGGATCGTACTGCGAAGGGAGGTGGACGCCCTGGACGATCTACTCAACGGCCGTCCGCTCTGAGCACACGGGCGGTGCGCTCTTCCTTGGACTCCTCCAGTCCGAGTCGTACGAGGGCGGCCGCATCGTCGATCGGCGTGTGCTCCCAGACTCGGACCACGAACCAGCCGTGTTCCACCAGGAGGCGGTCCGTCTCTCTGTCACGGCTCTTGTTGCCTTCGATCTTCGACACCCAGAAGTCTCTGTTCGTCGATGGGATCGACCGGTGGGTGGAGCACCCGTGCCAGTAGCAGCCGTCCACGAACACCGCCACCTTGTGCTTGGTGAAAAGTATGTCCGCGGTGCGGCGCAGCGTGGCCACCGGCCTGGCATTCACCCTGAAGCGCAGCCCCTCCCGATGCAGAGAGGAGCGGAGCCTGAGCTCGGGCTTGGTGTCGCGTGCTCGATTGGAACGCATCGACGCCCGCGTACCGCTCGACGAGGCCCAGGAGTTCCCTATCTCCTCCTCCACCAGGAGCCCGGCTTCTTCGGCCAGGAGCCAAGCGGCACGAAGGTTCGCACTCCGTGTGGGGTGGTCCACATCGCCGAGGGAGTATCGGCGTCTGTGTCCTGCGACCGCCCATTCGAGTCGGGCGACGACGTGCCCCGTCCTTCGAGACGCGGTCAGGACGACGGTGGCGGGTACTTTGACGCCGGACTCGTCGCTCACAAACCGCTTGGTGTGACCTCCGGCGGCCCGATCCTGTTCACGTTTGCGATCAGTCCTCGTCATGCCGGCCCTCGGGCGCCAAGCGCGGGAGGGCGGCCGGTAGGCAGAGGTGCGCCGTCGGCTCGGGGGGCCGTCGGATGATCCGCGTGAAGGGTGCCCAAGGTCCACTCCTCGAGCTTAAGGTGCTGCATGACCTGATCGAGCAGTCCGAAATGGACCTGATTGGGGGCCGGCGCGAAACGCTGTTGAGCTGTAGAGTCGGGAGATTGCCTTCCGGCCTGGTGGCCGGCTACAGTGCGCCAATGCGCCAACCACACAATGAAGTCGACGCCTCCGAAGTGGAGGCGGGGGATCCCGGTCTCCCTCCGCTGAGGACGATCGACCTCTTCGCCGGCTGCGGTGGGCTGACGCAGGGCTTCGTGGACGCCAGGTACGGCGGTCGTGCGGTGTACCGGCCCGTCGCAGCTGTCGAACTCGATCGAGCAGCGGCGGCTACGTACGCGGTGAACTTTACCGAGAAGTTCGGGGCGCATATCCACCAAGGGGACATCGCGGACTGGGTCGACCGGCCCGGAGGACTCCCGGAAGCCGACATCGTGTTGGGCGGTCCGCCCTGCCAGGGGTTTTCGAGGCTTGGAAACCAAGATCCGAACGATGCGCGCAATCAGCTTTGGCGCCATTATCTGGATGTGGTTTCAACCGTCCGGCCGATGGCCTTCGTTATGGAGAATGTCGACGCCTTCAGAAATTCTCCCGAATTCGAACTTTTGCGCAGAGAAGTGCGTGATGGGGGCGCTCTCTCTGAGTACTTCATCTACGATGATCTCCTCAATGCTGCCGATTATGATGTCCCGCAACGGCGCTTCCGTGCGATCGTCGTCGGAATCCGTAGAGATCTACGATCCGCCGTGGACTCGAATCGTCTAATCGATGATCTGACGGACATGGAACTACAGGCTGCGCTCATCCCGGCTCCGGCCGCCGGGCCCGAACGCACCGTATGGCAGACGATTTCCGACCTCGTGCTGCGCAAGCTCTCCACCGATCTGCCCACCCGAGAGGTGTCCGCGAACGGGCGTAAGATCGCCGGTCCGTTCCGTATGGACGAGCTTCATCTACGCCGAAACGGCATAAAGCCGATCTCCATGGCGCGCTATCGTTCCATTCCCGAGGGGGGAAACCGGTTCGACATCCCCTTCGAGTTGCTTGCGCCTTGTTGGAAGAAGCACAAGAGCGGTTCGGCCGACGTCATGGGGCGACTGTACCGAGACAAGCCGTCGGTCACCATCCGTACGGAGTTCTTCAAACCGGAGAAGGGTCGTTACCTGCACCCATGGCTGCATCGGCCCATCACACACCTGGAAGCGGCCAGACTGCAGGGCTTCCCGGAGTCTTTCCAATGGTGTGGAAGCAGGAGCGACATCGCACGGCAGATCGGTAACGCCGTGCCCGTCGGGCTGGGACGGGCCATCGCCGAGCACCTCGCCCCGCTGCTACTCGCTCAGCGGGACCTTCAGGCAACGACCACGGTGAAGGCCCCCCGTCCACCGAAGCGGCGACGAAAGCTGGCGGCGGCTGCCTGACCGGTCCTGCGCAGAACGTGCGGCGATTCCGTACGGGGAACTTCCCGCATCCGGGCCCGGTTGTCGGTGCGCGCGGCTATAGAGTTGTTTCATTGGACACCGACGCCGGGGTCTCAGCCGTTGATTCACCTAGGGGAGGGTGGGCGGTGGTGGTCACGGCCGACCTGACGTCCGCGGCCGACGGGCGCGCGGGTCGGACGCCGCTCGTAAGGCGGTCGACCCGTAGGCCACCCATCCGATCGCGGCACGCCGTGTATCCGAGGGGTGGGGCTTGCAGGAGTTCGAGGATCAGTACGAGGCGTTCAAGCGCCTGATCAAGACGCACACGCCCGAACAGGCGTTGGCGACGATCAAGCTCTTCGGCATGTCCGACGAGCTCGCCAAGCGCATCGCGGAGCGTCATCAGCAGGAGACCATCGCCGTCCGCGAGAAGCGGGAACCGGGTTCCGTCGTGCGGAACAACCGGGAAACCTGGTACGTGGGTCCCCAGGACGACGACAGATGCTGGCCCGCTCTCAGGAACCTGCTGGCGAAACAGTCGTGGAACGAGGACAGCCTGCGCGGCCTCGACTCCGCGTCGACCAAGGTCGTCTCGATGCTCGATCATCCTCTGGAGAGCGCCTTCTCGACCAGGGGACTGGTCGTCGGCTACGTGCAGTCGGGCAAGACCAGCAACTTCACCGCGCTCATCGCGAAGGCGGCCGACGCCGGATACAAGTTCTTCATCGTCCTCGCAGGCATCCACAACGGACTGCGACTGCAGACTCAGCTCCGTCTCGAGCGGCAGCTCGTGGAGCCCGTGATAGACCAGTGGCACCCGCTCACCGGGCGCGTCGGGGACTTCGAGCCTCCCGCGGGTAACCCGGCGGCCTTCTTCGGCGACAAGAGCCAGCAACACGTCCTTTGCGTGATCAAGAAGAACGTGCCCAGGCTGCGGAAGCTCAAGGCGTGGTTGGAAAAGGCGCCCGACTACCTGCGTAACTGCCCGACGTTGATCATCGACGACGAGGCCGACCAGGCGAGCGTCGCATCACCTAGCACCAATCCTCTGATCCGAGAGATCATCGACCTGTTTCCACGCGGGGGATACGTCGGTTACACCGCCACGCCCTTCGCCAACCTGTTGATCGACCCCGCAGCCAAGGATCTCTATCCGGAGGACTTCGTCGTCAACCTGCCGAAGCCACGCGGACACTTCGGCACCGAGGTTCTGTTCGGTCGGGACGCTTTGGACGGCGAGGACCCCCAGGAGGTACCGGACGGATACGACATGATCCGCACGGTCCCCGACGAGGAGGTGCCCCTCGTTCGACCGGGACGAGACGAGATCGAGGGGTTCGTACCCGAGATCAGCGGTGCCTTGAGGACGGCAGTCCTGTACTTCTGGCTCGTCACGGCCGCCCGACGGGTGCGCGGTACGGGGGTGCCCCACTCCACGATGCTGATCCACACCAGTGTCAGCACCGTCGTCCACGAGAGCTTCGAGATGCCCTTGGAGGCGTTCCGCAAGCGGACGGCGGGGTGGCTCAACGCCGTGGACGGGGAACTGCTCGAGGAGCTGAGGCGGCTCTGGGAGGCCGAGGTCGTCCGCGTCCCCGGTAACGAGCCGGACCTCGGGGAGACGCCCGTTCCCTTCGACGCTCTCCTTCCGTTGCTGGCCGGTGTGGTGGACGACTGTCGCATCATCCTGGACAACTCGAAGAGCGTGAAGCGATTGGACTACGAGGCCGGCCCGGTCGTCGCCATCGCCGTGGGCGGCAACACCCTGTCGCGTGGCTTGACCCTGGAAGGGCTCGCCGTCAGTTACTTCGTGCGAAACGCCACGACGTACGACTCTTTGCTGCAGATGGGCCGCTGGTTCGGCTTCCGCGAAGGGTACGCAGACCTGCCGCGCATCTGGATGACGGACGGGATGCGCGACTGGTTCAGGCACATCGCCACCGTCGAGTCGGAGATGCGTCGGGACATCGATGTATACATGGTCGAGGACAAGACGCCCAGGACCTTCGCCGTCCGCATGCGGACCCACCCGTCACTCCGTATCACGGCGGCGGGCAAGATGCGGGACGCGGTGAAGGCGAGTGCGGCGTACGGAGGGCAGCGTGTGCAGACCCGCTACTTCCGTACGCGGGACGCCGAGTGGTTGCAGGCCAACCGGCAGGCCGCCCACGACCTCGTCGACCGTTCCCTGCGATTGGCGGGAGCCCGACACGAGGACAACGGAATGCAGGGCAGGCACATCCTCCGAGGTGTGCCCTACGACATCATCCTGGACTTCCTCGACGAATACCGCTTCCACGGCAAGTCGTTGGAGTGCGACGCGGGTCTGTTGCGCAGTTACGTCGAGCGTCGGGTGCGGTCCGGGGGCGGCGGTTCGCTGAAGCGCTGGAACGTGGCGATCATCGGCAATCCGCTCAGCGATGATCCGGACAAGCGGTACGAGTTCGGCCCCGGGCTCGCCGTGGACCGCGTCATCCGAGCGAAGCTCGGCGAGAGCGGAGGCGACGCCGCCGACATCAAGACCCTGATGAGCCGTCGCGATGCCGGCGTCGATCTCGACCTCGGTGCGCTGACGGAGATCAACGAGGCGGCGCTGAAGAACGCCAGGCGCGAGCAGGCGCCCGACACCGCGTTGCTGACCCTGTACCCGATCGACGCTCTATCGCCGTCACCGACGAACCGCGAGAGGCGTGCCCCGCTCGATGCCGTCGATCACGTGATCGGCGTCGGTCTGGTCTTCCCGATGCCTCGGGGTGAGGACAGTGAGGTGGAGTACTACAGCGCCGACCTGTCCCGCGTACAGGACGACGAGGAGGAAGACCTGTCGTTGCTCTTCGAGGAGGACGACAGTTGAGCGGGGGCGCCGATCTGCGGCGTGTGCTCGACCGGCACTGGGCCGAGTTGGATCTCGCCCCACTCGGCCCAAGAGCTGCTCTCAGGACCTCTCCGCTCCCCGTCGTCACCGAGCACGGGGCGGTCGCCGCGGCTACCGACGGTGACTCGTTGCGCCACTTGCTGATCCCCCTCCGGGGACGTCGACGTATCCCCACCGGGCGGATCGGCGGAACACTCCGCGTCATGGAGCGGGCGTTGCAGGACGACGAGACCTACGGACGTTTCGCGGATATCGTCTGCACCCGCAGGGATCTCGACGACGTCTTCACGGGGCTGTGCGCCGACGTCCTCGTGGCACTGGAGGCGGACGGGCGGCAGCCCTACCGCACTACGCTGGCGGTGGTGAACCGCTGGCGTCAGCTCTTCAGCGGCATACCCCGCACGCTCACCGAGACGCAGGAGATCGGCCTCATCGGCGAGTTGTCGGTCCTCCTCCGCCTGCTCGTCAAGGACCCGGGCGCCGTGAGGTGGTGGACCGGCCCCGAGGGAGGACGGCACGACTTCTCCGACGGCCTCCGCGCCGTGGAGGTGAAGAGCACGCACACGACCTCGGAGCGTAGGACCTTCGACGTCCACGGACTCGACCAGCTGGAGGCACCGCAGGACGGTCGTCTGATGCTGGCCTGGCAGCGGTTCGAAAAGAGCCCGCGGGGGCGGACCGTCGGTGAGCTCGCCGCGGAGGCGGCCCGGATGTGCGACGACGAGTCGGAGCTGTGGCTTCGACTGGCACGTGTCGGCTATCGGCACGGACAGACGGACGACGAAGGCGCACTGCGCGTGTCACCGCTTGAAGAACGTTGGTGCGAGGTCGACGGGGCCTTCCCCCGCCTCACGGCGGCTTCGCTGACGGAGCCGGTACCCGACGCACTCCTGGACGTTCGCTACACCGTCGACCTGGCCGGTGTCCACTCGCCGGTGCTGGACGACGCGGCCGTGGATGCCTTCCTGGACGAGCTGGGGTGGACGCCATGAGCGCGGAATCCCCGCGTTGGTCGTCCGAGCCCTACGCCCCCGGCGGCGGAGGGACGGCCGAAGGTGCCTTGAAGAACCTCGACGGCACCGAGCTCGACCCGCTGACACTTCTGGTGAGGGAGTCGGCTCAGAACAGCTGGGACGCACGAACCGGGGATGGTCCGGTGAACTACCGAGTGGAACTGCGCACCCTCGGACCCAGTGAGGCTCCGGTGTGGCGCGAACTCCTGGCCGCGGGCGCGCCTCAGCTTCGACACCTCAAGCTCCGGGCCTCGCTGGCACGTCCCGCCCCGCGCATCCTGACCGTGACCGACACGGGGACGAGGGGACTGGGCGGACCCACCCGCGCCGACGTCGCGGTTCCCGGGCAGTCAGATTTCGCGTCGTTCGTCCGCAAGACCGGCAGCTCCAGCAAGGTCACCGGCCGTGGCGGCACCTACGGTTTCGGGAAGGCGGTTTTCCACCTCCTTTCCGCATCGCACACGGTGATCGTGCACACGCGCTGTCGGGTGGACGACCGATTGGAGACCCGACTCATCGGGTGGGCGGTCCACGAGAGCTACACCGTGGAAGGCGACGACGGTGCGAAGACGTTCACCGGCCGCCACTTCTGGGGAAGGGTCCGCCGCGGTTACGTCGAGCCGCTGGTCGGGGATGAAGCGGACGAGGTCGCCGGAAGTCTCGGCCTGAACTCCCTCCCCGACGGCGACACCGGGACCTCCGTCGCGATTCTCGACCCGGTCTTCGGCGAACGCGACGACGCCGAGGCCATGAGATGGATCGTCGACGCGATGGTCTGGAACCTTTGGCCGAAGATGCTCCCGGAGGGAGGAGACGCCCCCATGCGCTTCTCCGCCCACCACGAGGGCCTGGCCGTCCCCGTTCCCAGGCCGTCGGAGGTGCCCCACCTGCGACCGTTCGTCTGGGCCTACGACGACATGACCCGTCTCGTCGAGCACAAGTCCATGGGGCGCGTCCTCGGCCGACTCGGTATGCGGAAGTTCATCTCCCCTCAGGGAAGGCCCCCTCGGGTGGCGCAGGAGGCGGGTATCGGGGACCGGCTTCACCACACGTGCCTTATGCGGCCGGTCGACCTGGTGGTGAAGTACCTCGAAGGTCCCCCCTTCTTCGAGGAGAGCGGAGGTTACGCCGCGGTCTTCCGCGCCGACGCCGCAGTGGACCGGGTCTTCGCAGCGGCTGAGCCCGCATCGCACGACGCCTGGTTGGTGGACAAGCTCAGTGGCGACGACCAGCGCCTGGCCAAACACGCCCTCCGTAAGATCAACGACGCCATGAAGGAGGCTTCTGGGCCAGCCCGGGTGGCGAGCGAGGCGGGCGAAGGCGTCTCCCTCGCGGGGATGAGCCGACTCATGGCTGGACTCATGGCGGGTACCGCGGGGGAGGGGGCGGAGGTGGTTTTCGCCGCGGGTACGACGCCCCCGGGAGGTTCCTCGGGCACCGGACGGGGCTCCGGAGGGCCGGCCGGAGCCGGCGGGATCCCCGGCCCCAGAGGAGGGTCCAGCGTCCCTTCCGGTCGCAGGCGCGTTCTGTACGACGGAGCCCCCGAACACGACGTCGTGGACGGTGAAGCCGTCATCGTCCAGCGATTCACCCTGCCCGACGCGGGCTCCTACGTCGTCCACGGCCGCCCCGCCGTCGCGTTGGGCGACGGTCGCGGTGTCGAGACGGAGCCGCCCATCGGAGCGTCGATCCCCACTGTGCTGGGATGGCGTGCGGGGAGCGGACCCGTGACGGACGGGTCCTCGTTGCACACGGTCGGCGGCGACGGCACGGTCTGGTCGCTGGTCGTCCGGCCGGCCCCCGACACCATGACCGAGGTGACGGTCGTGGCTGAGGCAGGGGGTGAGGATCGGTGAACCGTCGTGCCTACCCCTATCGCAGCGCGGCCGTCGGGTCGGTGACGATGGCCGAGTGGTCCCTCAAGTCCGAGGACGGGGAAGCCGTTCCGCTGCCCGCCTTCATACCCGACTGGGACTTCCAGAGAGACCTGTCCCTCGAGACGGTGGTCGAAGTCGACCTCGACTCGGTCAGGGCTTCGGCCGGGCTCCCGTACGAGGCCGAGCTCGCCCTCTCCGCGATCTGGAGCTCCACCGGCAGCGGGCTTCGGCGACTGGCCCACCGAATCACACTGCACGGTGGGGGCACCCGCTCGGCGCAGCTCTCGTTCACCGTGATCGGACGCGACAGCGGCGGCCGATTGTCCGTCGACACCCAACTGGTTCTTGCGAAGGCCCTGGACAATCCGGATCCGACCGGTCCCCGACGCGCGGGGTCCGTGCTCTGGCAGCACCGGGCCGGGGTGCGGCTGCAGGGCGACGCGTCGCAGTTCCCCATGGCCGTGGTCGACTTCAAGAGTGCCGGCTACCCGGAGAACGCTCCCTGGTATCTCGACGTCGGTTCGAACCTGGAGGCGGCGACGATGGGCGCCGTCGTGTTGCTCGTGAACAGCGGCACGCCGGTCGTACTCAACGCGCTTCGCCGTGCGGAGAAGGCGTCATACGCGGAACGGCTCATCCAGTCCGCCGTCCGACAGGACGTCGTCCGCCTGATGATCGAGCGGGCCGTGTCCGACGAGGAGCTGACGGACTCGTCCCGGTTCGAGCCGGACACGCTCGGTCACACACTGCTCGGCCTTCTGCGTACCTTCCTCCCCGGTACATCCCTCACCTCCCTGCGCATGACGCGTCGCACGGATCCGTCGCTCTTCTCGGCGAAGATCCAGCACGCCGTCGGCCTCTTCTCCAAGGAAACGTGATGGTCCACCTGTATCCGCGGCTTCTGCCCGCGGCCGCGGCCAACCTCCGGGAGGAGTGTCTACACCGTTCCGTCGAGTATCTGCGTGATCGTTCGGCTCTCTCCCACCCGGCCATGTTCTACGCGGCCACCGGCGGGTCCCGTCTTCCCGAGCGGAGCCTCGGCTCCCTACGCGAGGCGGTGCTCGCGTGCGCCACCGAACGCGGCTATCCCGCCAAACCCGGCAGGAAGCAGGCGGCGGGTTTCGACATCGACGTGGCGACGGTCCTCCACCGAGACTCGGGCATCGTTCCGGCGGAGGCGGTCGCGGGTGATCTCTGGGCCTTCCTCTCCCTCGTCGTCCTGCCGGACGTGTCCGCGTGGAGATTCGCGGACCTGCATCGCGACCGGGTGCTGGGGACCGACGTCACACGCCACGTCTTCGGCCGGCTGTGGTGGCGAGCACACCTTCTGTACGACGAGGACGGAGGGAGGGAGGACCTCTACGCCTCGTTGTCCGTGCTCAACGAGTCGGACTTCGACCAGATCTACGCCCGACGCACCTCGATCGGCGGGAGCCCGCATCTGGTGCGGGCGATCGTCAGGGTCTGGCAAACGCTCGACGTTTCGCCCAACGCGGAGAGGCGGGTACTCCGCGATTTCCTCATGCGTGTGCTCAGGCTCAACGCCTTCATCTCCTTCGACTCGCTGTCGGCAGAAGTACTCGACGAGGAGTTGGAAGGCGTGTTCCGGGAGTCGCTGTCCGTGGTGGCCGGAGCGTAAATCCCCGAGTGCCGTCGGGCGCGTTCGCCCTGGAAGGAGAGCTGTCGGGGTTCATCGTGCGTAAGAGCGGTCGGTGGCCGGCTACTGCAGCAGGATTTCCTCGGGGCGTCGGTTCGTGATCGCGACCTCCCGGCCGGCGAGGACGTGCTCGATGCACGCCGCCAGGTCGCCGCCGTGGTCGTCCCTGGCCATGCTCCGCAGTTCCGCGACCAGGCTCGTGCCGTTGAGGAGGATGATCGGATACTGATCCTCCACCATCTCTGTCTGTGCCGACTCGGAGTAGGCGCCGGTGGTGACGTAGACCCCGATCCATCCGCGTCGGAGCCGGGCGACCACCCGGGCGATCTGCTCCGCCGTGATGAGTGTGTCGGGTTTGACGCACTTCGCCTGCCCGAGCACGACGAGGCTCGTGCCCGCCAGGCCGCTTCCGCCGCCGAGGTCGAGACGTCCGACGAAATCGGCTCCGCCGTCACCCGACCGACGTGTGAGCCAGCCTTCCACGTACCCGTGACCCGCCCCACGCAGTACACGGGCCGCCACCGCGGCGGCCAGAGCCTCGAAGTCGTGCTTGCGGCCGTCGAAGTACTTGTAGATCGTTTCCAGGTCCGCAGCTTCACCACTGCCGGGCTTCGGGCGCTGATCACGCACTTTGGCGACCTGAGCCCGGGCGACCCGGCGACGAAGTCCCG
Source organism: Streptomyces sp. NPDC058534 (assembly GCF_042717365.1). NCBI lineage: Bacteria > Bacillati > Actinomycetota > Actinomycetes > Kitasatosporales > Streptomycetaceae > Streptomyces > Streptomyces sp. NPDC058534. The sequence continues at coordinate 50,585 of NZ_JBHXNW010000054.1, read as the reverse complement.
GGAGGGCCGAGGAACCGTGCTTGACCCACTCCCGCCATGCCCGTGGCGCGAGGGCGAGTGCTTGAGCGTGGGACACGCCCTTGTCCCTGCGGGCCCCGATCCATTCCCAATCGACGGTGTCGTCCTCGGAGGTCAGGTCGACCAGGGCGATGTCGTAGACGTAGTTCACGAACGGCGTGTGCTCGCGGCCTCCCCATTGCACCAACCGTTCGGTCCGCTCGATGACGCCGAGCCCACAGAACGCCACATGACCCTTGGGCTTGCCGTTCCGGGGAACTGCGCGGAACAGCAGCAGAGGCGTAGCGGCGGCTCGTTCATCGGCGGTACGCCCCTGGTGGTCGGTGAAAGCGTCGAGTAGGGCGGCGTTGCCGGTGGTCGTGCCGGGCGGAGCGCTCAAACCGGCTTTGTGATCGCCGAAATAGCGGACGTGGCCGTTGTCCATATCGAAGACGTCGTGCCAAGGCGTCTGCTCGGTGCCGGCCTTCCAGGGACTGGAGCGGATGAGGATCGCCGGGCGCCGTACACCGTCGGGGGTGGAAACCTTGGCCATCCCATTGATGCCGGCTTCCAGAAGAGCCCTCTTGTGGCCCGACGAGTGCGTCACGTGGTGGAAGTTCGGGAAGCCGTCGAGCGACTCCGGTTTCGGGTCCTTGCCGCTCGCGTAACGGTAGACCTGTCCCACCCGCAGCTTCCCACCCACAGCCGGCCCTCTCCCTGGACTCGCTCCCCGATGCGTCATCACGACAGTAGCGGCGGGTACTGACAGAGCGGTGTGTCTGCTCCGGAGCCGAGGAGCTCGGAGGGTCCCGCCGGCGGCAGACGGGCGCGCTACGGCGATGCCCGGCTGACGCAGGTCGGGTCGAAGGGCGGTGCCTGGCGTCCATCGCCCCGGGTGGCCAAGCGGATGACCGAAGAATCTCCCGCGGTCTCACCGCCAGGGACGCCGACCGGCTACGCGAGAGCCTCACGCACCGTCTCGACCAGGGAGGACGCACGCACATCGTCGATGCCCCCGACGATGTTGTTCATCGCATACCCGAAGGCGACACCGTGCTCCGGATCGGCGAAGGCGAGCGACCCTCCTCGACCCGTGTGGCCGAATGAGCTCGGCCCCAGCATCGGGTTGCTCTCGGTGGGCAGCATGTACCCGGCGCTGAAGCGGCTGGGGATCAGCATGACCTGATCTTTCCCGCCGGCCTGCTCCTCGGCCGCCGACGCCAGGACGGCCGAGGAGAACAGGCGCACGCCGTCCACCTCACCGATCAGCGCGGCGTACATGCGGGCCAGCGCGCGGGCCGTACCGATGCCGTTGGAGGCCGGAAGCTCCGTGGCCTGTACCTCCGGTGAGTCGAAGTCGATCGCGGCTGGGTCGGTGACCGCGTAGGCCCGGTTGCTGAATGAGTTCGGGTCCCGCCAGGCGGCGACCTGTTCGCGGAGTTCTTCGGGGACCGACTCGGCGGGCAAGGTCGTGAGGTCGACGTCCGGCCGCTGGTACGCCATGCGGCTGACTCGGTCGCGTTCGCCGGCGGGCAGGCCGATGAAGAAGTCCAAGCCCCGTGGAGCCGCGATCTCGTCGGCGAAGAAGCGCCCCGGCGAGCGGCCGGATACTCGTCGATCACCTCGCCGACCAGCCAGCCCCAGGTCCGACCGTGGTAGCCGTGCGCTGTGCCTGGAGTCCATAGGGGGCCTTGAGCGGCCAGTGCCTCCGCCATCGGGTACCAGGCCAGCGCCTCCTTCAACGGCACCGGGTGATCCAGCGCGACAAGGCCGGCCTGGTGGGACAGGAGCCAGCGGACGGGGATGTCCGCCTTGCCGTTCGCGGCGAACTCCGGCCAGTACCCCGTGACGGGTGCGTCCAGGTCGAGCGCTCCGCGCTCGGCCAGCATGTGAACGGCGGTGGCGGTCGCCCCTTTGGTGGCCGAATAGACCAGTTGCAGCGTGTCCCGCGTCCAGGGACGGCCGGTGTCGGCGTCGGCCACGCCTCCCCACAGGTCCACCACCGGGTGGCCGTTTCTGTACACGCACACCGCCGGGCCGAGGTCGCCGTGCCGGGTGAAGTTCTCCGCGAACGCCGCCCGTACCGGCTCGAATCCGGGTGCCACCTCGCCGCTAATCGTGGTCATGCCGGCCATCTTGGCAGTGTTGTGCTGCCTTTCTCCGGCCTCGGAGATGTGCGCACGCCCACTTCCGTCAAGTCGCGAAGCGCGGCAGGCGTCGTCGGTGGCGCGGGTGCTCCGCAGAGCACCGATGCAGTAGATCTGCTTGGGGAGTGCGGGTCGGCGTAGGCCACCATCGCGTCCGTGTGAACCCGTTCGTCGCTGGGCGTTGCGGCCCAGAAGGGAATGGGAGACGAGTCTGACGGGCATGAAGTCGCCAATGGACGAGGTGATGCTGGACTGGGCAGGGCGCATCGCAGAGGCGGAGCTCGGTGAGTTGCTGCCTCGACGTTGGCTGCACAGTCAGGGAGTAGCTGGAAGGGCCGAGGAACTCGGGCGCCTCCTGTGTACGGACGCTGAACTGCTGACCGCGGCCGCCATTCTGCACGATGTGGGTTACGCGCCTCGCTTGGCCCTCACAGGGTTCCATCCGCTCGACGGAGCACGCTTCCTTCGGGACGAACACGGAGCCGGTGAGCGGCTGACCCGTCTGGTGGCGAACCATTCGTTCGCGCTTCTGGAGGCGGAGGAACGCGGGTTGAGAGAAGCGCTGGCTACGGAGTTTCCTCTGTCGGACGATCCGCTGCTTGTGGACGCCCTCGTGTACTGCGACATGACGACGACGCCCGACGGCGGCCGGACGACCGCGCGGGAGCGGGTCGCGGAGATCGTCGGCCGCTACGGCGCGGATAGCGTGGTCGGTCGATTCATCCGGCGCGCGGCGCCGGAGATCTTCTCGTCTGTCGAGAGGATCGAGGCTGCCCTGGCGAGTCAGCCCAGGTACGGGTAGGTGCCAGCGAGGTAGTCGCCGATCTGCTGGCGCATGCTCGGGTGGATGTCGTACTGGTCCAGGTCTGCGGGCTGGACGAAGCGGACGCCGTCGGCCTCGTCGTTGATCGTGGGAGCTCCGCCGACGGGGCGGCCGATGTAGGTGTTCTCGTACTGCTGGCGGATCTCGCCGTCGGTGTAGGCGACGATGTGGTTCGGGTTGGTGTAGACGCCGAGGAAGCCGGTGATCTCCGCGATGATGCCGGTCTCCTCCAGGCACTCGCGGACCGCGCACTGGGCCGCGGTCTCGCCGATGTCCTGGGCTCCGCCGGGGAGTGCCCACTGGCCGGTGTCGCGGCGGCGCTGGAGGAGGATGGCGTCCGTCTCGTCGACGACGAGCAGGTTGCTGGCCGGGATGAGGGTGTTTGCTTTCGGCGCGGCCGGGTCGTTGTAGTACTCAGTCCTGCCCATGGTCGACGTTCCTCTCCTGGTCGGGTGCCCATGGCCGTGCGGCGGCCCAGACGGCGTCGAAGCTCTGAGCGTAGTTGTCGAACCACCCCGTGTCGTCGGCTCTCTTGAGGTGGAGGAGGGGGTTGGCGCTGGCCGGCTGCCCCCAGATGTGGGGGTTGACGAGCAGGTCGTCGTCGTAGCGGAACATGGACGTGTAGAGCGTGGTGTCGTGCAGACGCACCGCACACCCGGCCTCGCCCAGCAGGGGGCGGTAGTACGTCAGCGAGGCGCGGATCTTGGCGGCGAGTGTGTCGCCGATCCCCTCTTCGCGGCCCCGGACGGCGACCGCCTGTCCGTCGGGGTCACCGAAGCACAGGCGAACCCGGACGCCCTCGGCGGCGCGTTCGGAGAGCATCTTGGCGACGTGCGGGTTGGACTGTGCGAAGAACGTGCCGGAGAAGACGAGGACGCTGATCTCCTGCCGGGCCTCCCGCAGCAGCGAGAGCCATACGTCCCGCGGCACGCTGGCTCGGTTCTGGTAGGTGCCGACCAGTTCGGTGCCTAATCCGTCGCGGGGTGGACCGGGCCGCTTGCAGGGCGTCGGCCAGAGGAAGGTCTCCTCCACGCGCAGGTGACCGGCCACGCGAAAGCGATGCCGCGCGTGAGGAACCCGTCCTCCCAGCCACCGGCTCACTGTCTTGGGGTCGACCTCGCAGATCTCCGCGAGCGCGTCGGGTGAGACCCCTCGTTGGGCGAGCACGGTATGCAGTCGGTCGTTCACAGAAACCATGCAAGCGGTGCAACGCGTGATCGCGCAAGGACGTTATGGGACGTTGTCGCGGAATCACAGCGTCACCGGCTGCTGCTTACGCTGGCGGCATGGAGCTCATCGTCCTGTGGGACATCGACCACACCCTCATCGAGAACGCGGGGGTGAGCAAGGAGATCTACGCCGCCGCCTTCTCGGCGCTGGTGGGGCGCGAGCCGGCGGGGCCAGCACGCACCGAAGGCCGGACGGACCGACTGATCATGCGCGACATGTTCGTTCGGGATGGGCTGCCCGTGCCCGACTGGCCCGGCATCGAGGCCGCCCTCGAACGGGCAGGGAGGGAACGCCGGGACGCGCTGCGCTCGCGCGGATGGGCCTTGCCAGGAGCCCATGAAGCACTGAAGGCCGCCTCGGCACGGAGCGGCTGGGTCTCCTCTGTCCTGACCGGCAACATCGCGGCCAACGCCCGTGTGAAGCTCTCCGCGTTCGGCCTCGACTCCTTGCTGGACCTGCCGGTGGGCGCCTACGGAGCGGACGCCGATCTCCGCCCCGACCTGGTCGCGGTCGCCCGCGAGCGAGTGCAGCGGCTGCGTGGCGTCCGGGTCGACACGCCCATCGTCCTGGTCGGGGACACCCCTCGCGATGTGGAGGCTGCCCTGGTCACGAGGTGCGGGATCGTCGCCGTCGCCTCCGGTCTGCACGATCGCGCGGAACTCGCAGCGGCCGGCGCCCCCGAGGTCCTGCCGGACCTGGCGGACGCCCAGCGCCTTCTGAGCGTCCTGGAGTCGTTCGCAGGTGACGGAAAACGTCCCAGGACGTCCTCGGGCCGTCCCCGAACGCGGTGACGAGGTCCCCGGGCAGACAGCCACGATCGGGTTCCCGAAAGGCAGCCAGCCGAAGGAGCCCAAGTGATCAGGGAAGTCACCGGGATCAGGAAGATCCGGATGCTGTACCTGCAGCTGCTCTACCGCTGCAACTTCACGTGCCTGCACTGCTTCCACGGCAAGCGGCTTCAGTACGCGGACGCCTTCACCGCCGACGAAGCCACTCGCCTCCTCACCCTGATGCGGGACGAATACGGAACGGAGGAAGTCACCCTGCTCGGCGGGGAGCCCTTCGTCCACCGGGATCTCCCGCAGGTCGTCCGCCACGCCAAGGAGGAACTGGGCCAGCGCGTGGAGATCTGCACCAACGGGTACCGGATCGAGCGCCGCCTGACCGAGATCGCGCCGCACCTGGACCTCCTCAGGGTCTCCCTGGAGGGCGTCGGATCGACCAACGACGGCATCCGCAGGTACGGCAGCTACCAGAGCGCCCTCAACGCACTGAGCCTGGCCCGGGACCTCGGAGTTCCGACCGGCGCGACCATGACCGTGACCTCACGGAACATCGGTGAGGTACTCCCGCTCGCCGGCATCCTGGCCCGACTCGGGGTCCAGCAACTCAAGCTCCACCACCTGCGGCCCGTAGGCAACGCCGCCGACCACCCCGAGCTACTGGTCACCGAGCCTGCCGCCTACGGCCAGCTCCGCGAAGAGCTCGCATCGGCCGACCTGTCCTTGGAGGTGATCGTCGACGAGGACCTCTCCGAACACGGCGCCCCACAGCTCTGTACCCCGACCGGCGGGCCCCGAGAGATCGACCGGATCGAGGCCGACCCGCGCGGCGCTCTGACCATGTCCTGCAAGGCCGTGGGCAAGGACTCCCACGCCTTCTGGTACGAGAAGAGCGCCGGCCACATCGTCCACAAGCCCTCGGCCACGGACGAGCTCACGCTCGCGGTGCCGGACGTGGTGTACGCCCGTGCCTGACCACCCGCGATTCGAGAGCCTGGAGGGCTTACGGGGCACCGGCAAGTCGACCATCGCCCCGATGCTCGCCGCCGCCCGACAAGCCGTCCTCGTCCCCACCGTGCCCGCTCTGTACCAGCCGCTCAGGCACGCCGTGGACCAGCGGACCAACGTCGACGCGCGCATGTGCCTCTACCTCTCCGCCCTGTTCACTGCGACCGAGGAAATCCAGAGCCACCTCGACGCCGGCGTCCCGGTAGTCGTCGAGAGCTACTTCGCCCGGTGCCTCGCCACCCACCGTGCCATGGGGGCTCGGCTCGGCGTCACGCTGCCGCGCCGGCTCCCGACACCCGTCACGTACCACCTCGTCTGCGACGACGACGAACGCCGCCGCCGTCTGGCCGCCCGGAACAAGCCGGCATCCCGTTGGGACGCACTGATCGAAACCGTCCCGGACCAGGTGACCGACGCCTACGCCCCGTTCCCGATGCGTCGCGTCGACACCACGGGGCGCAGCCCCGAAGAGGTCCTCCGCGTGATCACAGAAACCGACAGGCAAGGAGCGAACTCCCATGCAGACCCAAAGCCTGTGGGAGCACACCCTGACCTTCTTCCCCCAGTTCCTCGGCACACTGCGCGAGCGCGTCGCCCCTGACGCCACCATCGCGGTCGTCGGCGCGAGCGACGGCAAATTCGTGCTGCCGCTCGCCGCCGCCGGCTACCACGTCGTCGCCATCGAACGTGACGCGGTCGCCCTGCACGGAGGCGCGGTACGCCTTCCGGGTGACAGCGAGGCCCACGCCATGGGCCTGATCGACCGGCTGAAGCTCGAAGAACTCCATTCCCGTGTCCACGTGGTTGAGGACGACTTCCTTGAGGGCGCTCCCCTGGGCGTGCAGTGCGAGGCGATCTGGACGAGCTGCTCGTGGCACTACAGTGCCAACCACCACCGCCCGCTCGCCGAGTTCGTCGACCGCATGCAACGCCTTGTCCGCCCGGGCGGTGTGTTCGGTGCGGAGTTCATGATGCCCGTCGAAAGACGCCACCACATGACCGAGCACTACACCTCTCCCGAGCGCCTGCTCCCTCACTTCATCGGTGACTGGGAAATCCTGCTCACCCTGCGCACCAACGAGTTCACGGAACGGGCCCACGTCGGTCAGCCTAACGACCACACCCACCGCATGGGCCTGCTCCTGGCAGCCCGAACGTCCGACCTCACCGACTGTTCCTGAGAGAAGGACCCATGAAGCACGAGTACGAGGCGAAGTTCCTGGCCGTCGATGCCGCCGGCCTCCAGGCCAAGCTGACCGCCCTCGGTGCCGTCCAGGCGTTCCCCCGCACGCTTCTCACCCGCAAGATCTTCGAGAACGACTCCCTCGACGGAGGGGCCTGGATCCGCCTTCGAGACGAAGGCACCCGGTCGACGCTCACGCTCAAGCAGGTCACCGACGCCACCACGATCGACGGCACCAAGGAGATCGAGACCGAGGTGTCCGACCTGCACGCCATGGCCGACATCCTGCGCCGGGTCGGACTCACCGAGGTCCGCTACCAGGAGAACTACCGCGAGGAGTGGCGCCTGGGCGAGGTCGCTTTCGACTTCGACACCTGGCCCGACCTCCCCACCTTCCTGGAGATCGAGGGGCCCGACGAGGCATCGGTCCGGCAGGCCGCCGCGCTGCTGGACCTCGACTACTCCGAAGCCCGATTCGGCAGCGTCGACGAGATCTATAAGAGCGAGGTCGGCCGCGACATCCTCGCCGAGCCCACCCTCCTGTTCTCCGACGCCGAGAAGCAGGAGGACGCTTCCTCGGCGGTCCGAAGCCACTGACCAGGGAAGCGGACAAGTCATGCTCACGGAAGCCGCATTACGGCACAGGGTGATCCCCGGGATAGCCGAGTTCGCACGCGGCGGACTGCCTGCCCCCGCGGCCACGGACGACGGCAACGAGTGGGTCGACGGCCCTGCTGGCTCTACTGCGGACAGCGGTGGACTCGCGTTCTGTGGATCGGCCCCGCCCGTGTCGCGGGCGCCCAGGCGCCTATGTACGCGTGCGGACCCTGCATCCGAGCGCTTCAGGAGAGGGTCTGGCAGTCTCTCCTCAGCCGGGACGAACCGACTCGCTCTGCGCGGCCGAGCGATGCCCCCGCAGCCGGACCACCCTCTGCCCGGCGGGCTGGCAGGCACCGGAGCCAGCGCAAATTCCTTCGCCGCGGATAAGCCCCCGCCCTGGTCACGGAAGTGCCTGCCGTCCCCCGCGGTATGAGCCCCGTGACCAGGGCGGGTCTCTGGATACGCCTGCCACCGCTGAAGCGGGCTGCCATGAGATGCCACGGCCCTCGGCAAGCTCTGAGGATGGAACCGTCAACTGTTGCGGCGTGTCCACTGCGCGGCTCGGACAGTTCCCTCTTGGATTTCCTGCCGGGGCAGTTGGAGGTCGAAAGCGTCCTCCAAGGCGTGAAAGTACAGCTCGAACTCGCTGGTGAGTTCGGGGTGGTCCAATTCGGCGCGGCGTATGGCCTGGTTGAGAAAGTCGAGCTGACCGCCTCGGAAGTAGGGGGTGCAGCCTCGGTCGTACCAGATCAGCTCCAGGACGCCCCAGTCGTCGTCGATACGGTGGCCGTCGCGTATGTAGTCGAAGGTGTAGATGGCCTTCGCGGAGGTGGCGTTCAGGTGCACCGCCTCGGTGACACCGAGTCGGGCGAGTGCCTCAAGACCGGGCCCGCAGCCGGGTGTCTCGTGGTACATCAGGAACGCCCAGTCGCCGACCTGCCCGTAGCAGCAGGTTTCCCAGACGATGTCCCAGTAGTCGAAGGTCCCGCCGTCCATGCTGCGTAGATCCGCAAGGCGGGTCCCGGCGGCGATCTGCGCGGGGTCGGCTCCGTGGAGCAGGGCGATCTGTTCGGCGCTGGTGCTCTCGCCGCGGAAGAAGGCAAGGTGGGTGTAGGGGTCCTGCTCGCGCCAGCTGCCAGCGATCCAGGCGAGGCGCTCCAGTGGATCGCGTCCGCATGCGGCGGAGGGCTGCGGACCGTCCATGCCGCCGTTGCGGAATCGGCCGCCCCAGGCGGGGTTGATTCGGTCCAGCAGCTCGGCCTGCCCGGAGACGAGATTGGTCACTGGGCCGCGGCCCGGGGACCGTGCCGCGATGTGCTCGGCGAGCTTGCGGACCGCGTCCTCGGCGGCGAAGTACAGCACCTGATCCAGATCCTGAGTGGCGAAGACCTCCCGATAGGGACCGATGTGGCCGCGCACCGTGCCGCCGTCGTCCAAGACCAGGAAGAGACGACCGTGCGACTCACCCATGTGCTGCTCGTACTGGTCGGGTGAGGTGCCGATGGGCGGGAGCATCGCGTCGTCGAGCACGTCAGAGTCCGCGGACACCTGGTGCCAGGCCCGCTTGAGTGTGGACGCCGAAAGCTGCATGGGCGTCAGTATGCGACCGGACACTGACATGGCTGGTTGATCTGCGACGACTGGGCTGGATGGCCGGGAGCAGCGCCGCCTGGGGTCGGTGTCGAACGCGCCTCGGTTGGATGTCAGGGCGACCGGCTTCGTTGTCCAAGGACAGTTCGCCGGGGGCAGACAACAAAGATCGGCCAATGACTGGCCAGCCCGGCACGGGCATGTCAACGTGGACGACCTGCTTGTAAAGCACCAGGTCAAAGAGGTGATTCCCTGTGACTGAGCCGTCCGCCAGGCTCGGCATTTCCAGCACCGTCGAGGCCCTGCGGCTGCGTGAGTGGCTGCTCGGGCCGGGCCAGGCCACGCTCGTGACGGATCAGTTCTCCGCCGACGACTTCCACGTTGTCGTGGACGACCGCGCAGATGTACACGTCAATTCGAGGGATGGTCGCTTCTACCTGGGTTGGTTCCCCCTCGGGCGCCCTGGCACCGAGGGCGAAGGATGGAAGATCGCAGTCACTGGTACGGCCACGGTGTGTGGCTACCAGATGTCCTTCGACACCGAGACGCCAGCCGACGTCGTCGCCGCCGCAGTCGCTCGCGTCCTGGAGACCTCCCAGCGGGTGTGACCGTCAGAGGCTCGAGTCGCCCCCCCCTCGGGCGCCTTGGACGTTCGCCCGCCCGAGACTGCGGCGCAGTCGACCAAGTACCCGTTCAGCTTGTGCACCGCTGGCGGTATCAAATCACCAAGCCCTTGGAGGCGTACCTGCATCCCGACTTCCCGATCGATCCACCTGCTCCGGTCAGCGTCCCGTCCGCGTACTGGGTCGGCCCCCGGCACTTGGCCGGTGACGACGGGCGCCCATATGACGCCGTCGCCGACACGCTCGCCGGCCTGGGCTGGACGAGCCTGACGCTCGTCCGTGGGCGCCGGCAGCCGGACGAGGCGCCGGAGGACCGTCAGGTTCTGCGCAGCATCGTCTTGCACATCAGCCCCGATTCGCTGCGGTGGGCGCAGTGGGTCTTGCCGGACGAGCCGTTCCACTTGGGCAACCTGCCGATGACCTGGCAAGTGTCCGCTCGTTCGGACCTGGCTGGTCCACTCGCTCAGTGGTCGGCCTACTTCACCCCGGAGGTGCCCGGAGAGGCCCTTGGCGCCTTCCTCACCGCGCTCGACGCCCGCGATCAGCCGGCCCTGCCGCTCGGCGGCCCCGAGCTGGTCCTTGACGCGGTTACGGCGCACGGTTGGCTGCGTGACGTCGACCAGCCCGGCACGGGAGCGGTGGATCCGACGTTCGCCTCCCGCGTCCGCTTCGGCGAGGTGCCGCCCCTCATTCAGGATGGCGATCCACTGGCGCTGGTGGCTCAGGCGGACGAGGCGGCTCTGGCCGGGTGGCAGGCGTGGGCCGAGCCGGTTCTCGGGGCGGGCTACCTGTGGGCGGCTTCGTTCAGCAGCAGCGTGCCGCACGATCTCGTCGCCGCCTTCGCCGATTCCCTCAGTTCCAGCGCACCGGTGCTGCGCCGGGTGGTGCCGGAGAGCACACGTGACCGGCTCCTGCGCGCTCCAGCCAGCTAGGGCCATCCAACGCATGGAAGCCGGGGCGTCCCTCGGGGGGGCCCGGCGTGCCTTTTGGTGTGGCCGGGGGGGGGTCCGCGTACCGCACGGCGGGAGGGTGTTGTTTTCGGGCCCCCACCACCCCC
>NZ_JBHXNW010000054.1:4002-39535 GCF_042717365.1 Streptomyces sp. NPDC058534 | reverse complement strand
CGCGCTCTAGATAGAGTATATAATAGCCCACCCCCACGCCGCGGCCCACACCCACCACACGGCCCCCTCGCAGTCCCGCGGGGCCCCCCCGCTTCCATGTTGCTGTGCCCTGGTCGGCGTCCTCGTACGTCACGGCTTGAGGTTGTTGAGAGCGGTCCGCCTCCACGCCTGGTGCTTCGTTCGGCGTGACGAGTCCTACCGGCTATCGCTTGGAACGCACACGCCTCTGTGTCAGATGCCGGATCGGTCGTCGGAGCCGGTCACCAGCGCGTGGGGTACGTATCGGCGCGGAGTCCAGGGTCAGAAGGCGTAGGGGGTGAAGGGACGGATTGGGTCGACGATGGGCCTGAGGAGGCGATCGAGCTCGGCTCGCTCGTCCTCATTCATGAGCTCGACGGCGTTGCCGAGTATCTTCACGTCGAGCCGCTCCATGAACGGGGCCAGGAACTGGTTGAGGGCATCCGGGGCTTCGTCCATCGTGCGCAGGTAGTCCTCGTAGCGCTTGTGCTGCGTCCTAGCCTCTGCGAAATCGTCGCGAGTGACCTTGCCAATGAGGCTCTGCTCGTCCTTGCTGAACGGGCGCCCGTCGAGGTGGTACCACTTGCCGGTCTCTAGTCGGCGCTCGACGTCCGTGTCGCAGAGCAGGACGACGATCTCCGGTCGGGCTTGGGTCTTGGGCATACGGGAGCTCCTCCTGGGAGTGGGTGGGTGAGACATCAATGGTCCGGAGAACCGCCGGTTTGCCCAACCGGCGATCGTCGGCTATGTTGCGTCGCTTTCCGGTCAGCGGCGGCGGCCGGAATAGTTCGCGGTGTCCTGCGGCAGCGTCGTGTTGGGCACTGAAGGCTTCTGGCGGTGACTGCCTTGGGCGAGTGCTTCGTGAGAGCTTTCGGGCAGGGCGGGCAGGTGGGCGCTGTTGCGCAGGCGCCAGACGAGGACCTCGCTGATCGAGGTGGCGGTGTCGAGCTCGCGCCGCCGGGCAGCGTCGGCCAGCAGAGCTGCCGGGTTGTGGCCGGCCTTCCGGGTGTCGTCGAGGGTGGTGGCCAGCGCGGACCAGCCGCCCTCGGCCAGGATCCGTTCTGCCAGCTCCGGTAGCACGTGGCGAACAAGATCGGCCTGCCGCTGCCGGACGCGCGGGGTCAGGCGCCGGCCTCGCTGGCCCAGTGCGGCCATGGGCTCCCCCGCAGCGGCCTGGTAGGCGGCGCGCAGATGCTCGGCGGTTTGTCGGGCTGCTGCGGCCTGCTGACTGTGGTGCTTCTTGGCGTGCCAGTTCGCCGCGGCGATGGCAAGGAAGAACGCCATGTCGATGAGCATCGCGGTGGTGGCGCCGTCTTCCCCTCGGCCGAGGGCCGACCCGCTGTGGACGAGGCCGCGGGCGGCCTGGCGCAGGGTCCGGTCATGCCCGCGTATGGCCTTCACATGAGAACGGCTAGCCCGCTCGAACACGAAGGCCGCCTCGCGGAGTTCAGCGCGGGTGTGGGCGGCGGAGGTCTTGGCCAGCGCGTCCAGCACCTCACCCGCCGCAGCGATCTGCGCCGCTGCCGTGCCGTCGTCTCCCTGGTCGATGATCAGCAGGGCCTGCCAGGTAGCGGTGGTGGCCCGGCGCCGTGCGAACGCGGGACCTGTCACGTCCGGCAGGGCGGGCCGCTCCGGCCCGGAGCCGTCCGCCGAAGTGGGCTCCGCGGGCGGGGCCCAGCGTTCGCGGATGCGGGGCAGGGACAGATCGGGTGCGAGTTTCGAACCGGAGTAGAAGACCGGCTCACCGTCCTTGTTGTGGTCGTCGGGCAGGGCGACCTTGTAGCCGAGCAGGTCGCCGGAGGGCGCGATGCGCTTGCGGAAGAGCAGACCGGCGGCGGCCAGGCGGTCGAAGAACTCATCCGTGGAGGCGGTGCCGGCGGCGGCGCGGCGCACGGTCTCGCGCAGTTCCTCACGCGCGGTGCGCTCGCGGCTTTCCCGTTGGGCTTTGTGGCGTTCGGCGCTGGTGGGTCGCTGGGCGGCGGTGCCGTCGCCGGCGTGGAGGCGGCGCAGCCCATAGTCGATCTCGATCTTGCGGGCTTCGGCCTGGGAGCGTTTGCCGTCCTGGCGGAGACGGGCCTGGCGGCCGTCCTCGCGGACGATGGTGGCGATGATGTGGATGTGGTCGTCGGCGTGCCGGACGGCCGCCCAGCGGCACGCGGCGTCGTCGCCGGCGGGGGCGATACCGGTGGCGGCGACCATCCTGCGGGCTATCTCGCCCCACTGCTCGTCCGAAAGGAACGGGTCTTCAGGGGCGGCGCGTACCGACAGGTGCCACACGTGCTCGGCCGGCCGTCGGCTCTCGGGCAGGGCCATGACCGGCTGGTCGAGCAGCTGCTGGAGATCGCCGTACCTGGCGTCGGGGTCTCGGCCGGGATCGGGGGCCAGACCGTCCCAGGCGGCCACGAGGTGTGGGTCCACGTGCTCCTCGTGCGTGCCCGGCCCGTACAGGTAGTGGAGAAGGCCGATGGTGCGCGTGCCCCGAGTGTGGACGCGCGGGATCACGCAGCCGCCTGGTTGTCCAGGTGCTGTTGGGTGAAGGCGTCGACCCGCGTGGCGGCGCGCTGGACGGCGGCGAGGACCGCCTCGGCCTGTGGGGCGTCGGCTCCGGAGTTCAGGGCTTTGGCCACCTGGTTGAGGTTGTTGCCGATCTGTCCGAGGTGCCGCCGCAGCGCGAACAGCTCCCGCAGCATCTCTTTCTCGCCCGCGATGTCCGCGGCGGTGCGGTTGAGGTCGCGGGCAGCGTTGAGAGCCGAGCGGGCAAGGAACCCGGCCACGCTCATCTGGCACTCGGCGGCTGCCCGGACGAGGAGTTGGTACTCGTCGCCGTTCATGCGGCAGCTGGGCTGGCGCACACGCTTCTTCTCGTCACGCAGACGCTCACGCTGCTGCACACGGGGCTTCGACGGGGCGGCGTGAGCACAGTCGGTGCTGTGGCTCGCGCGCGGTTCTTCCCTCTCAGGATGCGATCCGCCCTCGGTCGCATCCTGAACGATCGGCGCCCCCCGGTGCCGATCTGCTCGCGCCGCTGCCGGGGCGGGAGAGGCAGGAGCATTGCTCCCGGCGGGAGCAATGCTCCTGCACCAACTTGCTCCCGACGGGGCAGGGGCGGTCGGCAGGGATTCCTCGTGGGGCATGGAGTCTTCGTGGGGCGGTGTGTGCATGAGGCCCTTCGGGTCGGGGTCTGGTTGGGAGTGCTGGTGCTGGGGGGATCAGCGGAGCGGATCGCCAGCTGCGGGCTTGAGCTGGGCCTTGAACTCGCGGACTACTCGTCCGACGCCGTCGCTGGACACGGTGTAACCGGCGGCGCGCAGGGCGTCCTCGACCCGGTCGCGTCCGACGCTGCCGGTCTCCTCGTGAATACGGCGGGCGTGCTCGAGGATGACCTCGTCGGAGGCGCGGGCTTTGCCGGCATCACGTTTCTTCCGGGCAGCCGCCTTCCGCTCGCGCCTGCCCGAGAGGCTGCCCGCGCTGTTTCCCGTGGGCGCCAGACCGTCTTCGGTTTCTGCCCGTGCGGGCAGCACGGGCACCGGTCGGGCAGGCCGCGGTCGGGCAGCCGAAGACACCTTGTCGTCACCCGGGTCTGATGCGTGTGGGCGGGCAGCGTCCTTTGCCCGTGGCAGTGCCTCCGGGCGGGCGGAGAGCGGGCGGCTGTGCCCGCCTTCACGGGCGGGGGACGAGGCCGGAATCTGCCAGCGCGGCGGCAGTGTGACGGAGGCGAGGCCGAGGGCCTGCTTGCGGGTGGCGAGCTTGCGCAGCAGCAGCTCGTCCTGGAGCGGGTCCCCGTCGACGTCGGCCCGCTCCAGGGCCTCGTGTAGGCGTTCCGTCAGGCGCCGTTGCCGTCGCTTGCCGCGCTGTCGGTCGGTCATCGACTCGGCACGCAGGACGAGAGCGACGGCTTCGCTCAGCGCGCGCTCGCGGATGAGGCGGGTTGCATCGGCGTCCTGGTCGGCGATGCCGAGGCGAGCCAGGAGGCGTTCGCGGGCCTGGCGGACGAGGACGGCGGCAAGGCTGCGTGAGGCGGCGTCGGGGGTGCGGTGGCGCAGCTCGATGCCCATGGCCAGGTGCCACAGCATCGCGGCCATGACCGGGCCGACGAAGGCGCGCACGGTGCCGCCGACCAGCCCGGACTCGGCGTAGGCGGGCAGGATCTGGACTGCGGTGATGATCCACGTGAGGCTGCCGGGCAGGCCGGGTGCCTGCTTCGGGCCGTTGAGGTTCTGCCGGGCCATCAGGGCCGTAGCGAAGAGGGCCAGCTCTGCGGCGGCGAACATCGCGACGCGCTCGGCGGTGCCGTCCATGTCGAGGTAGTCGGCGGCGAACCGCCAGCTGGTGTCCGCGCTGTAGGCGGTGCAGCCGAGGGCGGCCAGAGCTGCGACGGGCACTGCGATGGTCCCGCGCCGGCGGTTGCTGCGAGGCGGCCGGTGGCGCTGCCGGTGGATCAACCAACCAGCGAGCAGGCCGAGCAACATGGGCGAGATGAGGAGCGCAACGGTCACCGGGGAGGCGGCCCAGTCGGGGACGAGCGGCGTGCCGCTGTTGCGGATAGCCAGGGGAGCGAGGGCGAGAGGAGGCAGGAGGGGCTCCAAGGCGTAGGGGAGAGGAGGACGAAGGGGCCGCGCGCTGAGCGGCTCCCTGAGGCGAGAGGCCGGCGCGGGCCGTGACTGGTGTGAGAGCGGCCGGTACGCGACGGAGGCCAGGGAAGGTGGTGTTGGGCGGGGTCAGGTGGCGGGCGTGATGCGGCGTCGTCGGTCGGGTCCTTCGAGGATGACGCGGTCGGTCATCTCGGCGAGGCGGGAGGCGACGCGGTCACCGAGGGTGGCGCGCAGCTGCTCCATGGGAAGGTTGGTGGTGATGAGGGTCGGGAGCATGTGCTCGTACCGGTGGTTGATGAGCCGGTAGGTCAGCTCCTCGGTCCATTCGCTGGTCTTGGCCGCGCCGAGGTCGTCCAGGAACAGCAGTGGGCAGCGCGCAAGGGTCTGCAGGTCACGTTCGGCGTCGTGGCCGGCGCGGGGGCGCAGGCGCGCGTGAAGGTCGGCGGTGGTGGTCGCTTCCCAGCGCAGACGGACCCCTCGGGCGAGCAGAGTGCGGATGGCGCCGTATGTCTGGTGGGTCTTGCCGGTGCCCGTGGGGCCGGCGATCAGCAGCGACGGGCCTTCAGCGATGCCCGGCCCGCCGGGGCCGGGGCGTCCGGCGCGGGCGATCTCGTCGGCCCAGGCGGTGACCTTCGGATGGTCGGCCAGGGCTCGGCGGTAGCGGGCGGGGATCCTGGCGTCGGCCAGTTCCAGCGCGGTGACGGGCTCGGCGTGCTCTTCCTCGGCATTAGCGGTGGCGAGGTCGATGCCGCGACTGGCAAGGATGCCGTTGAGCCGGTCGGCGAGCGGGCCGACCCGGTGGGGCTCGCGGGTGAGGGTGGCGGTCAGAGGTCACCTCCGTAGGCGGCTTCGACATCGGCGGGGTTTGTCCACGCCCTGTGGACGATCGGCGCGGTGGGGGCCGCGTTCATGGCCTCGTGCACGAGGCTCGGCAGAGTGCTGGGGTGCAGGCCCTTGGCACGGTGCCGTTCCAGGCCGGCCCGGACGTGGGCTGGGGCGATGCCTTCACCGAGCAGCTTGCGCACCTCGTGACCGAGATGGCCCAGGACGTCCTTGGGCGGACGGTGTGCGCATGCGGCGGCGTACTCGGCGATGAGTTGCTTGGCCGAGACGGCGTGGGGTGCGGGGGCGCTGGCGCCCCCCGAAGGGGTATCTCCTAGATCCATGATCCTAGGTCCTAGATCCGGGCCGTGAGGCGTCACCGCTCCCTCACTGAGCCCTTCCCGCTGCCTCACGGAGGACTCAAGGAAATCGCTCTGACCTGCTGCTTCGTCATCGGTGACGGACTTCACCGCAGGCTCGCGTATTCGCCCGGAGCCCTCACCGAGTGCTCCGTGAGGCTGCGGTGCGGTCTCCGTGATGCCGACTCCCGTAGCCGGCGCGTCGGCGCGGGGCGCGGTGCGAGTCAGCGTGTCGTGGTGCGGGCAGGCGGGGAGGCGGCTCGCGCTGGGGCGGTTGATCTTCTGATGCTGCCGCCAGGTGACGACGTGCAGGTAGCGCTTGTCGCCCGGGCCCTTGTAGCGGCATATCAGACCGGCGTCGGCAAGCTGGGCGAGGTCCTGTTCGACGTCGCCAGGCGTGTGTTCCGGACGCAGGACCCATAGTTGTCCGGCGATGATCGCGGCGTGGTCGCGGTGGCGGCCCTGGTCGTCAGCCTGGGTGAGCAGGCCGAAGAAGGTGCGCTCGGCGGTCAGGGAGACGGCGGCCAGGGACTCGGAGACGAAGGCTTCCGGCTTGATGGTGCGGATTCGTGCCAAGGGGGCAGGTCCTCACTCGGTGGCTGGTGGGCTGGTAGCCCACGGTTCACCGTCGGGCGGGGTGGGGCGGGTGTGAAGGCGCTCGGAAAGTCGGGCCGTTGACGCGGGGGCATCGATGGCCGCTCGCGCTATCCGGGGTGTCTTCAACAAAGCCACACCCAGGTCGCACAAGTCCAGCCCTATCCGGCGCAATCTCTCACGGCAGAAAGGCCGCTGAGAATTGAGTCGGCGAGGGGCGGTGCGAAAACGGTAGGGCACGATCGGCGGTTGACCAAATAGTTGCCCCGCCTCCCGAGCCAGAAGGATCACATCGACAAGCCGTTGACGTCCTGCGGGCGACGAAGCTACAACACAACACCCCACGTCAGAGGAGCTCTCTGATGGTGGGACGTGTTCAGGGGGGCTGGCCCTGCGCAGCACCCCGATCGCCTCGCTCACCGATTGAGCGCGGCGCAACATAGCCGACGATCGCCGGTTAACCAAACCGGCGAATGCACGCTACAACTGGAGCCATGGCAGCACGATCTCTGGAAATAGGACCCGCGGGAATGCTGACGGCTCGAACTATCGAGATTCTCCGCGTCGAACGCGGCCTGGGGCAGCGCCAACTCGCTGAGCGGTGTTCAGCTTTGGGCCGCCCTATGTCCAACACGATGCTGTCCCGCATCGAACTTGCCAAGCGGCGATGCGATGTCGACGACCTCGTTGCCATCGCGGATGCCCTGCAGGTATCGCCCCTCGTCCTCCTCCAAGGCCCAGGCGCCAGCTGAGCCGCCCACGCATTCGCCCCCCGACTTCCCGATCAGGAGCCGCCCCCTTGCACCGACCCACGCCCACGCGCGTCCCCCACAGGCCGTCCGACGCCCCTCCGCCTCGCCTCTACCGTCCCGAGGAGATCGCAGACGCTCTCGGCTGCTCGGCCTGGTGGGTCAAGGACCGAGCGCGACGGCGCCTGATACCGCACACCCGGGTCGGCCGTGCCTACCGCTTCACCGCCGAGCATCTCGCCGAGATCATCCGTCTCTACGAGGAGCGGCCGGCCCAGCCTGCGCAGACAGCCGCACGGGCAAGCGAACCGCTCTCCGAGCTCCGTACGCAGACCGGCTCCGCGCAACCGCGCCGCCCCGTCATTGCTCCGGCGACTCGCCTGCGGGCCCGCCCACCGCGTCGACAGCAGCAGTACGGCACTGTCGCGTGACCCGATCGAATCTGCCGTAGACGAGGACAAGGAAGAGGGAGACAGCGGGACGTGGGTTTCGCGGAGAAGCGCGGAAACTACTGGCGCGGCCGGTACAAGGTTGCGCCCGGCAAGCACAACACGGTCGTCGACGAGCACGGCAAGGCGATCAGGTTCGCCACCAAGGGCGAGGCCCAACGGGCAGCGGCCGAGGCCGAGAACAAGTTCCGTCGCGGCGACTGGCGCGACCCGGCCCTCGGCCAGGAGACCTTCGGCGAGTACGCGAACCGCTGGTACGAGGCCCAGGACCTGGCGGCCTCGACCATGCAGAACTACAAGCGCCACATCGAGGAGCACCTGCTCCCCGACTTCGAGGACAAGGCACTCGTCGGCATCCTGCGCACGGACGTCGACCTGTGGGAGAAGAAGGAGAAGGCCCTCTACGCGGCCTCCAGCGTCAAGACCTGGCGCTCGACGCTCCACCTGATCCTCGAAGACGCGATCGACGAGGGCCTGATCACCTCCAACCCGGCCGCTCGGCGACGCGGACGCGGCAAACGCGCCGGCCGCTCCCGAGACCGTGGCCCCGAGAAGGTAGTCACCGACGCGCTCGGCATCCTGCTGACCGCCGAGCGCGCCGCCCTGCTCTCCGGCCGCGACGACGAGTTCGTCGCCGTGGTCCTCAAGGGGTACACCGGCCTGCGCTGGGGCGAGATCGTCGGCCTGGAGACCGCGTTCGTCCGCCCAGGAGCCGTCCGGGTCGAGTGGCAGCTGTACGAGCTCGACACGGGGGAACTGGTGCGCTGCCCGCCAAAGGACGACAGCTACCGCACCATCGCCTCGACGGACTGGCTGTCCGCGCTGGTCGTCAACCACATCGCCCGCACGAAGCCCAAGCCATGCCCCTGCCACGGCAAGACCTACGTATTTCGAGGGCAGGGCGCGGCCCGCACAGGCGGCCACCAGGGCGCGAAGCTTGTTGACGTCGCCCGTCGTGCCGGCGTTTCGACCGGCACAGTGTCCAACGTCCTCAACCACCCCGAACGCGTCATCGAGGCCACGCGTGCGAAGGTCGAGCAGGCCATCGCGGACCTCCGGTTCGTGCGGGGCGGCGTCGTGCCGGAGCATGCAGCCCACTGGCGCAGGAACGGTTTCGCTACCTGGCTGTTCACGCCGGCGGTCTCAGGCTGGTACCCGAAGAAGGCGCCACAGGAGCCACGGCCGGTGCCCTTGCTCGGCGAGCCTTGGCCCGGCGTCCCGGCAAGAGGGCGGGGTGCCAGCGAACGAGCCGACGCCTGTTGGCTCCCGATAGCCAAGGGACTCACGCCCCACGGCCTTCGCCACACCCACCGAACGATGATGGAGGACCTGGGAACCGAGAAGGTGCTCATGGACGAACGCATGGGCCATATCGACGGCTCGGTCTCGGCGCGCTACGCCCACGTCACCCCGGGAATGCGGCAGCGCCTCAAACTGGGGCTGACCGAGCAATGGGAGTCGGCCCTCGACGTCCGACTGGCTCTGTGCCCGACGTCGCCAGTGCGCCTGCTCGGCGATCTCCTACGCGCTCGCGCGGTCGCCCTTCGGTAGCTCTACGCTGCCCCGCAGTACGCCTGCGGGGCAGTGCCTTTGCCATTGGAAGCGGCCTTCGGCACCTGTTGTCTTAGGAAGCAACTGTTGGCGAGGCACTGGACGGTTCCGGCCGTCGGCGCAGCACGCTGGCCGTCGAGGGCCCGACGCCGCCTCCCGCAATTGCGAAGCCATCGTCTGCGAGGTGCATGACGTACTCGCCCACCGGCTCACGCTGCTCAGCGTCCATACGGGCGCCTTGGAGTTTCGCCCGGACGCGCCCCGCGAGGAGATCGCCCGCGCGGCCTGCGTCATCCGGAAGATCGCCCACGAGGCCCTCCAAGACCTGCGGGAGATCATCGGCCGCCTGATCGTGAGGTCACGTCCGCCCTCGCCCCCGGCCAGGGCTTGATCGACCTCACCGAACGGGCCACTCCAACCGGTGGCCGACTGGAGTACGACCTCCAGGAGGACCCGGCGGGTTCGCGGTACGGGCGTGGCTGCCCTGGCGTGAGCCGGACGCAAGCCGCTGCTTCCGGCAAGGCACGCCACGGCCGCCGGACCGCGGCCGGCCAGCGACCTCGCCGCGACCGGATGACGACCAGCTGGCGCCCGGCCCGCCGGAGCCGTCGTCCAGTAGCGTGAACGATGCCGCATGCGACGGCACTTGCGGCTCATGTCGGCTGCCCGCGACCATGGCTGCATGTCGTCCGGTGCCGCGCCCTTCGATGTCCCCTCGGTCCTTCGGGAGGTGAAGATGATCCGGGCGGAAGGACTGGTCCGGATCCGCGACCTCTCCCTCCCTCTGCTGCGCCAGGCGGCTGCCGCGCGCTCCGCGGCCGTCACCGACGCCTGGCCCGTCGAGGTCGAGAACCTCCTGCGCACGGCGGTGTCCGGCCTGGGTGGGGGAGACCTGCAGGAAGCGGCCGGACTCACGCTCGGGCTGGCCCCCGGGATGCGTGACCGGCCGGCGGCGGACCGCCGCCGACTCGCCGCCAAGGTCTACAGCGTCAGTGTCGAACGCTTCCGGAAGAGCCATGAGGAGATGGTCCTCGGGCAGATCACCGAGCAGATCTGCTGGATCGCCGGGACACGCGTTGGCGGTACCGACGCCTTACACGTTCCCCTGCTCGCACCGTACTTGCAGCACCGTGCGCTGCGCGTGGGCCCTGTGTCGCTGACCCTGCACGTGCACCCCGTCGAACTCCTGCGTGACGTCGACGTGATCGTCTCGCCGCTCAACACCCACCTGAGCCTGCCCGAGATGTACAAGGCATCCGTGCCCGCGGCGTTGCGCCGCGCGGGTGCCCTGCGCGACGCCACCGGCGACGTGATCGCCGACCCCGTCCACGATGAACTGCTTGACTGGCGTGCCGCCAACGGCCTGCGCGGCCGTCCCGTCTTGCCCGGGACCGTGGCACCGACCGGTCCCGGCGCCCTCGCGGGAGTTCGCCGCATCTACCACGCGGCCGTCACCGTCCCCCGGTCCGGCACGAACGACTACGACGTCACCCCGCAGGACGTCACCGCTGCCGCCGCCCGCGCGCTCGCCCTGATGGACGAGGAACGGGACGGCTTCGAACCGCCACTGCGGTCGGTCTGCTTCCCCCTGCTCGGCGCGGGCCGTGGCGGCCTGCCGCCGCAGACCAGCATCAGCGCGCTGTGGGCCGCCCTCGCGGCCGACACCGCCCAGGACCGGGACGTCCACCTGGTCGTCCGCAGGCCATCGCTCGCCGACCTGGTCACCGACGTGCTCCGCGCGCGCCGACTGCATCGGGCGGGCGACGAGTTACCCGACCACGAGGAGACAAGGCACAGGTGCGTGTGAACCCCTTCAAGGTGCTCGCCGCGTGCGCGGCGCAGTGGAGCAGCTACCGGAGTCTGCTCGGCCCCGCCGCGACACGGGTGCTCGGACAGCGGCTGGCCGAGCTGCGCACGGCCGGCGGCGACCGGGACGCGGCCGCCGACCGCGCGGCACAGACCCTGCTCGACGCCCTGCCGCCCGAGGCTGCCGCCGCACTGCGGGAGGACGGAGCCCAGGCGCGGTTCTCGGGACCGCCCCCGACGGTCCTGCACCAGGGGTACGGCGTGCAGGACCTGTGCATGCTGGTCCTCGACAGCAACCCGATGGTCGGCCCGGTCTACGGCCCCGTACGCGAACGCCTGCTGTCCGAACCGGCGGCGCTGTGGCACGAGGGCGGCGACCCGCTGCTGATCGTGCTCTCCGACGACGATGGCCGCAGACGCGTCCCGCTGTTCCAGTTCGAGGCCGGGACCATGCCTTGGCAGGTCGTCCTCGACGTCAACTCCGTGCTGCGCGCCGACCTCGACCCGTGGGGCGCGGCGGACTGGTGGCTGTCCGACAGCACCTGGTGGCAGAGCACCCCGGCCTCCCTCCTCGGACAGGGCCGCGACGCCGAACTGTGCGGCGCCGCAGACGCTCTGGTGAGCACGGACACGGGGGAGTAGCCGATGCCCAAGTATCCGCCCCCCGACACCCTCCCCGGCGAGCCGACCCGCGTCGTGCTACGCGCCGGCACGCCCCTGTACCGGGTTCACACCACCCACCGCGATCCGGCCGCGTACAACTCCCGCCCCTCGCATGCCTTCTACTTCGGCGGCCGCTTCGACGGCACCTCGTACGACCGCTACGGCTACCTGTACGGCGGGTTCAGCCCCGGCGCCGCCGTGTGCGAGGTGCTGCTGCGCTCGCTGGCCTTCCCCGGTGATGGCAGCCCGCGGCTGCTGCCCCGGAAAGCGTTCGAGCGGCGCAGCCTGTCCTTCCTTCGGCTGGCCGACGACACGGAGGTCATCTCCCTGATGTCCGCGTCCGACCTGGCGGCGCTCGCACAGGACCCCTGGCTCATCCACGCCGAGGGCGCCGACTACCCGCAGACCCGCGACTGGGGCCACTGGATCCGCACCCACACCAAGCCCTGGGCGCAAGGCTTCGTCTGGCCCTCCAAGCGGGATCCCGCCGACCGGGTCGCCGTCCTCTTCGACGACCGGGGCGAGGCACCGGCGCTGGAACCCACCGGCGCCCCGCCCGTCGACTTCGGCACGGAGGAGGGCGAGCGCTGGCTCAACGGCGTGCTCACGCCGTACCTGGCGCGGACCGCGCCTCGCATGCCCGGAAGGGAGTTCTGACGTGCCGTACCCGCCCTACGAACTGCAGGCGCTGATGTACGAGCTGAAAGAGGCGGCCGGCGGGGGCACGGCCGACGCCCGGGACCTGAGCCGGCTGACCACGCTCGTCCTCGATCGCCTGGGCTGTGCGACGGGTGGTGAGGCGTTCGACCGCCTGTACGCGGACTGGCGGGAGCTGCCGAGGGGCACAGTGATGTCGGGGCTGCGGGCAGGCCACATCCTCGCCATGCTGCCGATGCTGCGGTTCGACCAGACGATCTCCGACCCGCAGAGGGAGGAGGAACTGCGCCGCGAAGCAGCGGAGTACGGGCCCGCCGAGGACTCCTGGCAGGGCATGATCGCCACCATGGGCGCCTCGTCCGGGCTGCAGCACATGGACGACCCGGCCCATATGGAGGCCGAGATCGCCCGGCTGGAGGAGGCGCGTGCCCTGCTCCCTCCCGGCAGCGCTCAGCGGGATGCCCTGGAATACAACCACGCCGCGCTGCGCGTCCATTTCGCCCAGCTCACCGGGGGCGAGGACGACTTCGACTCGGCCGTCGAGGACCTGGCCCGGTTCTCCGACTCGTCCCTCTTCAGCGACGAGCAGCGCGTGATCGGGGCGGGCCAGCTCGCCATGTTCCGTATCCACCAGGCCGCGCGCCGCGAGGACGAGGAGGCGCTGACCGAGCAGATCCGCGTGCTGGAGTCGGTACTGGACCAGCTCCCCCCCGGCCACATGGACGGCCTGAGCCTCCAGGCCCATCTCGCCAACGCCAGAACAGGGCTGGAGCTTCTCCGCGCCCGCCGCACGGGACGCATGCCGAGCGCGGACACGCACCCCGTGCCCGCCTCGCCGGAGGAGGTGCGGCGGCAGATCGCGGCCCTACCTCGCGACGCCCAGATCGACCGGCTCAGCGCCCTGGGCAACACCCGCGCCAGCCAGGCCATGATGGCCAGGGACTACCAGGGCGCCCTGGACGCCCAGCGCATGCTGGAGGACGCCCTCGACCTGCTCGACGACCCCGACGACGTGCGCTGGATCCGCTCCGCCTTCACCCTCGGCACGAGCCACTGCAGCCTCGCCGTGATGTCCGTCGCCCCCCACCCGCACCGGTTCTACCACCTGGACCAGGGCATCTCCTGGCTCCGGCACACCTGGCGGCTGGCCGCCGGGCCGGAGCACCCGAGCTGGGGATGGACCGGGTCGATCCTCGCCGATGCCCACCGGTTCCGCGGAGATGCCGCGCACCTGTACGACCCGTCGGCGAAGCGGCCCAACCACGACGAGGCCCGGCGTATCGGCCTGGAGTCCCTCAAGTCGGCGGCCTGGACGGTCCTGCTGCAGTCCGGTACGGTACACGCCGCCGAGACCGCCCGGCGCGCCGGTCAGGAGGCCGTCTCCGTGGCTCGCTGGTGCCTGGCCGACGGAGCTCACACGGACGCCGTCAGCGCCCTGGACGCCGGACGCGGACTCGCCCTGCACGCGGCGACCGTGGCCGCCACCGTGCCCGACATGCTGGCCGCGCTCGGGCAGGACGACCTCGCCCATGAGTGGCGCCGGGCGGGCGTCGTGGCAGCCCCCGGGCCGGAGGGCAACCCGGTGGTCGGCGCCCCGCCACCGCCCAGCGGACCCAACAGCCGGCTGCGCCGCCGGGTACTGCGTGCGCTGGCCGCCTCCCCGCTGCGCCGGCGGCTGCTGGACGCCCCGTCGATCGAGGAGATCGCCGGCGCTCTGCGCACCCTGGGCGCCACGGCACTGGTCTACCTGGTGCCCGCCGCTGAGGAGCAGCCCGGCCTGAAGGACCAGGTCTTCTTCGGACGGCGGCCCGAGCCCGGCAGAGCCCTCGTCATCACCGCCGACGGTGCCACCCGCGTCGTCGACCTGCCCCGGCTCTCCGTGTCCGCGGCCCCGTTGGCCGCCTACCGGGCCGCGGGCACCCCCGGCCGCGACGCCGGCGGACCGCCACTGCCGGACACCCCCGCCGGCTCCGCGGCTCGCCCGGACGACAGCCGCGCCGCGCTGGAGCGCCTGTGTGACTGGGCGGGCGAGGCGGTGATGGAGAAGCTGCTCGGCGAGCTTCCCCGCGGGTACGGCCGCGCCCCGTCCGTCATCCTGGTCCCCATGGCCGAACTGGGGGCCGTGCCGTGGCACGCGGCACGCCTGCCCGGAGGGCGCCGCGCCTGCCAGCTCGCCGACATCTCCTATCTGCCGTCCGCCCGGCTGCTGTGCGAGGTGGCCGCACGGCCCGCCGCCGCGACCCGACAGGTGCTCGTCATCGGCAACCCCACCCGCGACCTCCACCACGCCGGCGAGGAGGCCGAGGCGATTCACCGCACCTTCCACCCCGACGGCGAACTGCTCGGCCCCGGCACCGCCACCCCTGCCACCGTCACCGAGTGGCTGGGCCGGCAGCGCGGCGGCCTGCTTCACCTCGCCTGCCACGGCGTGGTACGCCAGGGCGAGCGGCACAGCGCCTATCTCGCCCTGTCCGGCGGCAACCTGGCCGCCGAAGTGCTCACCGAGGGGGTGGCCCGCTACCGCCACCTGAACCTGGTGGTCCTCGCCGCCTGCCGGACCAATGTGTCCGGACACGGCTACGACGAGGCGTACAGCCTGTCCACGGCGTTCCTCGTCGCCGGCGCACGTTCGATCATCGGGTCGTTGTGGCCGGTGCCCGACGAGGCGACATCGCTGCTGATGTACATGACCCACCACTTCATGCACCGCGACGGGCTGCCGCCCGGGCAGGCGCTGCGCAGCGCCCAGCTGTGGATGCTCGACGACCTGCG
Organism: Streptomyces sp. NPDC058534; assembly: GCF_042717365.1. Classification (NCBI taxonomy): domain Bacteria; kingdom Bacillati; phylum Actinomycetota; class Actinomycetes; order Kitasatosporales; family Streptomycetaceae; genus Streptomyces; species Streptomyces sp. NPDC058534. The sequence goes on along the minus strand of NZ_JBHXNW010000054.1, from coordinate 24,503 downwards.
CACGCCACCGCCCGACATGCCCGCCCACCTCTCGGCACGCGTCGGGCGGATCCGCGGCGACGACCTGACGGCCTGGGCAGGGTTCACCCACCTCGGCTGGTGAGCCGGCCCAGGGGCCGGCTCAGGGCACCTCGGTCCGTACGCGTACCTGGGCCGTGCCCCAGCGGCCCGGGCCCTGCGGGGGCCCGCCCGCGTTCCGGCCGCCTGGCGGCGCGGTCAGCCGCAGCAGCCCGTCCGCGGCGGTCCCCTGCGCGCCGCCCGTCCGCGCAGCCGAGGGCGCACCGGGGGACCACGGATCCAGGACGAACGGCGCGGTGTTGAGCTCGGTCTCCGCCACGATCACCTTCAGCCAGTCCCGGGTGAACGCCCCCGGCACCACCGCGTGCCCCGGCGGCAGGTACAGCCACACGGGCTGGCTGCGCCGGGCCCAGCCGGTACGCCCCGCGCCGACGAAGTCGCCGTCGTAGAGGCTCGCGGAGGAGGCGTAGCTGTCGGTGAGGTCGAGCAGGACACACCACAGGGGACGGTCGGAGTCGTTGTGGATGCCCACCATCACCTGCGGCGGCCGGTGATCGGCGGTGTAGGAGCAGACGATCTCCCCGTCGGCGGAGTGCCGCACGGTGCCCACCCTCGTGGGCTCCACCGTGATCCGCACGAGTGACGACAACCAGGGATCCGGATTGACGAGGTCGCGCAGATGCTGCCAGCGCGCGAGGTGCGTCAGGCAGTCGGCGACGCGGTCCGCGTCGGCGGGCGACCGCGCCGGCAGCGGTGGCAGGTCCCGGCCGGCCCCGCCCGACACCTGCGCCCAGCCCGGGCCCGCGTCCACCCGCAGTGGCACGCTGCCCGCGCCGACCGACGGCACGGCCGTGCCGGCCGCGGCCGTCGACAGCATGGGCGCACCGGCGACGGCCGCCTCGATCAGGCGTACGACGCCGGGGTCGCCCGCGACCGTCACGGCCGCCGGGGGGAAGGCCAGCGTCGACGGCGTCACCCCGAACACCGCGTCTCGGTCTGCGGGTCCCGGACACCAGCCCACCGGGTCCACCAGAGCCGACTCCGCCCGGATCTCCCGGACGACGACTGCCCTCGGTGTGCCGCCACCGTCGAGCAGCGTGAACTCTGCTCCCGCCGCGCGCAGGCCGTGTGCCTGACCGCAGTTGACCTCCCAGCCCGCCGCCGTGTGCCGCAGCAGGAAGGGGGAGCCCGGCACCGGGTCGTCGGACAGGAAAAGCCGGTCCTCGCCGCCGCGCAGCTCGGGGTGCTGCACCGAGCTGAGCCGGCGCACGCGTTCCTCGACGAGCGCGTGCAGGCCGCCGTACGTGGCCGAGGAACCCAGCTTGCCGAGCGCCTCCAGCAGGGCATGACTGAAGTAGCCGCGCACCTGCCCGTCGAGGACGTCCTCGTGGGCGCGCTCCTGCGGCCGACAGGCGGCGAGCAGGGTGTGCCGGCGCGGCAGCGGCCCCTGGCCCCCGCCGTCCCGTGCCCCGAACGTCGCCCGCGAGGACCACCAGGGGCGCCAGGACATGGCACGCACAGCGGCACCGTCCCGGGTGGCGCCGCCCGAGTGGCAGCAGTCGAGAACGGCCACCACATGCGCTCCGCGCGCGGCGATACCGTCCAGCAGCGCACCGAGTTCGGTGTCCCACAGCGGGGGGCGACCGTCGTCGAGACTGTCGTGGCACACCAGGGCCTGCGATCGGCCGGTGCCCTCCCACGGCGCGTCGGTGGGCTCCTCGCTGCCGTGGCCGCCGAACCACAGCAGCGCGGTGTCACCCGGCCCGCTGCGGCCGAGATGCCGCTCGATCCCGGCTCTCACCGCGGCCAGGGTGGCGTCGCCGTCGTGCAACCGCCGGATGTCGGACGCGACATGGCCCTGCCGCCGCAACCATGCCTCCGCCTCCCGCACGTCGTTCACGCACCCCCGCAGCGGTGCCCCGGGATAGTCATCGATGCCCACGAACAGGGCGTACAAGGTCCGCATGCGGAGATCCTGCCAGGGCCCGCCGGGCGCGCGCGGGGCGGATCCAGGGCGGATGCCGGGCTTCTTGACGCATTCCCATGTCCAGCGAGCCGCGGAGCAGTTGACTTCTCCGGAGCAACACCAAAGGCTCAGGAAAGGACTGCAGCGTGAGTTTCGGGGGACACAACCCGTATCAGCCGCCGGGGACACCGCACGGCAACCCCTACCAGCCGCCGTTGGCGCCGAACGGCAACCCGTACGCGACACCGCCGGGGACTCCTCCGCAGGTTCCGTACGTCCCGCCGCAGCCCAGCCCGTACGGCCCGTACCCATACGGCCCGCGTCCGCCGCACACCTCCCTGTGGCGGCGGCTGCGCGAGGACGAGTGGCCGACCCTCGGTGAGGTGCTGCGGGGCGGGCGACAGCGCGTCCACGGCTGTGTGTGGGCACTGCTGCTGATGCCGTGCCTGTGGGGAATGACCCTGCCACTGCTCGTGTGCTACCCGCTGGCCCGCTCGGCCCGCAGCCGGGCGCGGCGGCTCTTCCCCGCGCGTGGTCACCGCCGTATCGAGGACCCGGAGGTGGCGCGGGTGCAGAAGGCACGCGCCTGGACCGCCGCCGTCATGTCCTTCCTCATCCTGATCGCCTACGGCACGCCCGAGGACATGGCCCAGGCCCAGCAGCAATACTGGACGCGGCTGATGATCACGCCGTGGCTGCTGCTGCTCAGTGCGCCCGTGGTGGTGGCGGTGCTGCTGCGCTGGGCCCCGCCGGATGCGCGCGGGGTCATGCGGCACCGCCTGCGCGCCGCCGGGCGGTCGGCGCTGTGGTACTTCGGCGCGTTCGGCCTGGTACCGGTACTCGCCCTGGCGGGCGGCTGGACGACCGCTCGGCTCACGGAGGGGGCGTCCGTCGGCGCGGCGCAGGTCTTCCTGGTGCCCCTGCTCTTCTTCGGCGCGTTCGTCCCGATGCTCTGGGTAGTGCTGTTCGTGGTGTTCGCCTCCGGGCCCGCCGTCCGCAGCGCCTTCAACACCGCGGAGGTGCACGCGGCCCTGCCCGCCCTGCTCACCGGCGTGCTCGTCTGGGAGTTCGCGGCCATCGGCCTGGTCGCGGGCGGGCCTCCGCCCGGACCGCCGGCGATCCAGCTGTTTGCTCTGCTCGGCGGCCCGGCCTCGGTGACGGCGGTGGCCTGGTGGGAGATCCACCTGCTGCGCACCCGGTACGGCGTGGTCCTGCGCGGTTGATCGGCTCAGCGGCCCGCCCCGCCCGTGGACGGCGGCCGTGGTTTCGTAGGGCCATGACTGCGATCAGCGTGCTTCTCGTCGACGACGATCCGCTGGTGAGGGCCGAGCTGTCGCCGATGGCGGGCGCCGCCGAGGGCATCCGGATCGTCGGGGAGGGCGGCGACGGTCACCAGGTCGAGGCGCTCGTCGACGGCACCCGCTCCGATGTCGTCTGATGGACATCCCGATGCCGTCGGTGGACGGGCTCGCGGCCACCAAGCGGCTGCGTGGTCGTCCGGACGCCCCGCAGGTCGTCGTCGTCCAAGGGAGCGGTGCGGGCCGGTGAGCTCATCTGCACGGTCCTCCTGCAACCCGCCCCCGCCAGCAGGCGCTACACGGTACTCATCGCCTACCGGCACCGACACCGACCGCGCGTGGTGGTCATCGACCCGCCCCTGGCCCTGCATCCGCGTGCCACCGCCTTGCCGCATATCGGCTGGCAGAGGTCACGACTATGCCGTGCCGCCGACCACTGAGCTCGACGATGGGGAGTGGCCGGCCGTCGGGCGACGGGTGCCGACCAGCTCCTGATCTCGAAGAGCGGTCGCCAGGGGAGCCACAATCCGAGGTCGGCTCCCAAACGGCTCCCAAGATGACCCAGGAAACCACTCAGGGGCCCGACCCGCTAAGCGGATCAGGCCCCTGACTTGGTAAAACTCTGTCGGGGTGGCGGGATTTGAACCCACGACCTCTTCGTCCCGAACGAAGCGCGCTACCAAGCTGCGCCACACCCCGATCGTCGCTGCTCGTCGCGGCGACGTCGTTTACTTTAGCCCACCGGTGGCCGGAGACGAAATCCGGTTTAGCGGGGTCGGCGGAGTGGGTTCGGGCGGATGTGGTCGAGGGCGATGAGGAGGACGGCCAGGGCGTAGAGGGCCAGGCCGACGAGGAGGGCGTTGCCCAGGACGCCCTTGAAGCCGTGCTGGTCGACGTCGAGGAAGGGGTAGAGGTAGCGGTCCTGGGCGCCGGGGAGCAGCAGCTCGCCGCGGGCCAGGGTGAAGGCCAGGTAGGCCAGGGGGTAGAGGAGCCACGCGGGAGCCTGGCGCAGGTGCAGGCGGCCGGGGACGGTGAGGAGGAGCCAGTCCAGGGCCGCGGCGACCGGGACCGCCGTGTGCAGGATGTGGGTCGCGGCCGTCTGCCAGCCCGCGCCGGCGCCGTCCGGCACGGCGAAGGGGCTCGCCGCGTTGGTCAGCAGCAGGTGGTGGACCAGGCCGGCCGTGCCGACGTAGAGCAGGGCCGCGCCCGTCACCGCGCCCGGCAGGGGGTGGTGGGCGGACCAGGCGCAGCGGGCGGACGCGAGCATGACCAGCGCCAGCAGGATGCCGCTCTGGATCGTGAAGTGGCTCAGGGTCGTCAGGACCGGGCCGCCCACGAGCAGCTCGATCGTCACTCCGGTCAGCGCCAGCAGGGCGGTGAGGAGGCGGAAGACCGCGATCAGCCTGCGGCGTACGGGGGTCACGACGGCCGTCGCCGGTACGACGGTGGGCAGCAGGGCGCGGTGACCCGGGATCGGGGGGAGGTCCGGGATGTCCCTGGGTATCGGGGCTGTCATGGCCTCACGCTAGACAGCTCGGACATATCAGGCTATGTGGGTAGGCCGTGTGGGTTACCCGGCCCCTTCGTCCCGGCCCTCGCGCCGGCCCGTCGTCTTCCCCGGCCCCGTCGTTTTCCCTGGCCCGCCCGCCCGCCCGCCCGCCCGCCCGCCCTCCCGGCCCCGCGCCCCCTTACCGCCCCCGCCCCGCCAACGTCAGCAACGTCGCCTCCGGTGGGCAGAAGAAGCGGACCGGGGTGTAGCGGCTCGCGCCGCAGCCCGCGGAGACGTGGAGGTAGGACGTACGGCCTTCCGCCGTGTGCGTGGACAGGCCCTTCACGCGGTCCGTGTCCAGGTCGCAGTTGGTGACCAGCGCGCCGTAGAAGGGGATGCACAGCTGGCCCCCGTGTGTGTGGCCGGCCAGGATCAGGGGGTAGTCGTCCGCCGCGTAGGCGTCCAGGACGCGCAGGTACGGCGCGTGCACCACGCCCATCGAGAAGTCCGCCGCGCCCGACGGGCCGCCCGCGACCTCCGCGTACCGGTCCCGCTTGACGTGCGGGTCGTCGAGGCCGGTCAGCTCGACGGACATGCCCTCGATCTTGAGCGTGCCGCGCGTGTTCGTGAGGTTCTGCCAGCCCGCGCCGTCGAAGCCGTCGCGCAGGTCCTCCCACGGGTTGTGGACGACGCCGACGGCGGGGGCGTTGCCGTTGAGGCCGTGGCGGCCCTGGGCCTTCTCGATCAGGTACCGGCCGGGATTGCGGAGCTTGGGGCCGTAGTAGTCGTTGGAGCCGAAGACGTAGGCGCCCGGGAACTCCATCAGCGGGCCCAGGGCGTCCAGGACCTCGGGGACGCCCTCCGGGTCGGACAGGTTGTCGCCGGTGTTGATCACGAAGTCGGGGCGCAGGCCGGCCAGTGAGCGCAGCCAGCGCTGCTTCTTGCGCTGGCCGCCGACCATGTGGATGTCGGAGACCTGGAGTACGCGGAGCGGGCCCATACCGGCGGGCAGGGCGGGGACCGTCACCCGTCGGAGGCGGAACGAGCGGGGCTCGATCCCCGCCGCGTAGACCAGACCGGCGGCGCCAACCGCCGTGATTCCCAGGGGCACTCCGTATCGCGCGCGCATACGTCCATCGTGTCAGAAGCGGGGGCGGGGGGCCGAACACGGGCGGACCGGCCCGCGGGTCCCTCGGATCAGCGGGCCTCGGTTGAATCGGCGGGCGCTCGGCCGGCCGTACCTGCGACAATCAGGTCCATGACCACGCTCAAGTCGAAGCTGCACGCCGACCTCAACGCCGCGATCAAGGAGCGTGACGAGCTGCGCTCCTCGACGCTCCGGCTGACGCTCGCCGCGATCACCAAGGAGGAGGTCGCGGGGAAGGAGAAGCGGGAGCTCTCCGACGACGAGGTGCAGAAGGTGATCACCCGCGAGGCGAAGAAGCGGCGGGAGGCCGCCGAGGCCTTCACGCAGGGGGGTCGTGCCGAGAGCGCCGAGCGGGAGAAGGCGGAGGGCGAGGTGCTCGCCGCCTACCTGCCGAAGCAGCTGTCGGACGACGAGCTGAACGCGATCGTCGCGCAGGCCGTCGAGGAGGCGAAGGCGGGCGGCGCCGAGGGGCCGCGGGCCATGGGCGCCGTCATGAAGATCGTCAACCCGAAGGTCGCCGGACAGGCCGAAGGCGGCCGGGTCGCCGCCGCGGTCAAGAGGCTGCTGGCCGGCTGAACCGCACCCCGCGATCGAGTGAGGGCGCCCTCCGCGGTGGGCGCCCTCACTCGTTGCGCGTTCGGCCTCAGTCCCGTCCGCCCGGCCCGTTCCCCGGCCCCTGGATCAGGTTCCCGGGGAAGCCGCCGTCCCCGCCGCCGTTGCCGCCGCCGTTGTCCGATCCGCCGTTGCCGGTGCCACCGTCGATCAGGCCGCCGATGAAGCCGCCGTCGTCGCCGTTGTTCCCGTCGTCCTGGCCCGGGTCCTCGTCCCCTTCGTCGCGGTCCTTGTCCTTGTCCTTGTCCTTCTCGCCGTCCGGGATGTCGACGAGGTTGAAGGAGGGGGAGTCCTTGCCCTCCAGGGCGCCGGTCATGGCGTCCTTCCAGATGGGACCGGGAACCGCGCCGCCGAAGACGAGCGGGTGGTAGACGCCGCCGATCGTGATGTTCTTCATCTCGACCTTCTGGGTGGCGCTGCCGACCCAGACGGCGCCCGACATGTTCGGCGTGTAGCCGACGAACCAGGCGTTCTTCCGCTCGTCGGTCGTACCGGTCTTGCCCGCGTTGTCGCGGTCGCTGAGGCCGGCCTCCTTACCCGTACCGGAGTCGACCACACCCTGCAGCAGCGTGTTCACGCTGTCCGCGGTCTTCTCGGTCATGGCCCGCGAGCACGTCGACTTCGGCACCTCGAGCGACGTCTGCTTGTTGCCGACCTTCTGCGTGATCGACTCGATCGCGACCGGCGTGCAGTACATGCCGCGCGAGGCGAAGGTCGCGTAGGCGCTCGCCATGGTCAGGGGGGACATACCGACCGAACCGAGGGCGAGGGCGGAGGGGTTCTGCGGGAGCTTGTCGCCGTTGCCCTGGTGGACGCCCAGCTTGTCCGCCATCTCGGACACCGGGCACAGGCCGATGTCGGCGAGCATCTGCACGAAGTAGGTGTTGACCGACTTGGCCATCGCCTCCTTCAGGCGGTACGGGCCGACCTCCGACTCGTTCTCGTTCTCGACGCGGTAGCCCGAGTCGTTGATCCAGGGCTTGTCACAGGTCTGGATGGGGCTCGGGTAGTCCATGTCGTACGGCGACGCGTACTCCTTCGTCGGCGGTACGTTCTGCTCCAGCGCCGCGGCCGCCAGGAAGGGCTTGAACGTCGAACCCGTCGGGAAGCCGTAGTTGGAGCCGCCGTAGGCCGCGTCGACCGAGTAGTTGTACTCGGTCTCGTTCTTGCCGTAGCCGTACGGCTTCGACTGGCCCATCGCGACGATCCTGCCGGTGCCGGGCTCGACCAGCGTGCTCGCCGCGGCGACCGAGTCCGACTTGTTGACGTGGTCCTTGAGCGACTGCTGCACCGACTTCTGGGCCTGCGGGTCCAGCGTCGTACGGATGGTCAGGCCGCCCTGGTTCCAGATCTTGGCCCGGTCCTTGCGGGTCTTGCCGAAGACCTTGTCGCTCAGGAAGATCTCGCGCACGTAGTCGCAGAAGAAGCTCGCGTTCTTCACGGCCGTGATGCAGCCGTTCTTGGGCCGGCTGACCTTCAGCCCGAGCGGGGCCTTCTTCGCCTTGGCGGCCTCCGCCCCGGAGATGTCGCCGACCTGGGCCATCCGCGTCAGGACGGTGTTGCGCCGCTTGGTGGCCTCGGCCTCGTCGTTGACCGGGTCGTATCGGCTGGGCGACTGGACGATGCCGGCCAGGAGGGCGGACTCCTGGATGTTGAGGTCCTTGGCGGACTTGGAGAAGTAGCGCTGGGCGGCGGCCTCGACGCCGTACGCCTGCTGGCCGAAGAAGGTGATGTTCAGGTAGTTCTCGAGGATCTTCTTCTTGCCCAGCTCCTCCTCGACCTGGATCGCGAGCTTCAGCTCCTGGATCTTGCGGCCGAGGGTCTGCTGGGTGGCCTGGGCGACCTTCGTCGGGTCGTCTCCGGCCTCCTCCACGAAGACGTTCTTGACGTACTGCTGCGTGAGGGTGGACGCGCCCTCGGAGACCTCGCCGCTGCGCGCGTTCTTGTTCAGCGCGCGCAGGACGCCCTTGAGGTCGATCGCGCCGTGCTGGTAGAAGCGCGAGTCCTCGATCGCGACGATCGCCTTCTGCATGTACGGCGAGATGTCCTTGAGGTCGACCACCGTCCGGTCGCGCGAGTAGACCGTGGCGATGGTGCCGCCCTCGGCATCGAGGATCGCGGTGCGCTGGCTCAGCGGGGGAGTCTTCAGGTTGGCCGGGAGAGCGTCGAAGCCCTCCACCGACCCCTTGGCCGCCAGCCCCAGCGCGCCCACGGCGGGCAGCGCGATGCCGGCCAGCACCGCTCCCGCGAGCACACTGACACCGAGGAACTTGGCGGCCTGCTGCGTTGGCGACAGACCACCGCCCGAGCGCTTCTTTGGCATGAAGGCAGCCTACGTTCTCATTCGCCGGACACGCGTATATGCCTTGGCCTAAGCTGCTCACAACTGTCACAGCAGTGCGGCCACGTATCAATACGTCCGGCGACCCCGAATCGTTCCGGATCCGCTCGGTTTTTTTCTGAGGGCCCCCCGCTGGGGGGCGCGTTGGTGTGTGTCGGCGCGTGCCACGGCGTGTGGGTTGCGTGTCCGAATCCGCCTTGTGCGTCAATCGGTGTCCGTTGTGACGCAACAGAGATGACCCGAATGTCGGGATCGTCGCGCATGTCGCCAGCTCACTCCCCCGGGTGATCTGCCGCTTACCCATAGTCCGTTCGGGCCATTCAAGATTGGGCCCGAAGGGGGTGTTGCGCTGTGCCCACCTTCCGTAACGTCCTCAACTGGCGGCGGTGAATATGCCGCTGCCGCCGTGGGGGAGCCTCGATTCGGGAGAGGACGGCGCCGGTATGGGCTGGGTAACCGACTGGAGTGCGCAGGCCGCCTGCCGCACTACCGATCCGGACGAACTGTTCGTTCAGGGAGCAGCGCAGAACAGGGCCAAGGCGGTGTGCACCGGATGTCCGGTGCGGACCGAGTGCCTGGCCGACGCGCTGGACAACCGCGTCGAGTTCGGCGTGTGGGGAGGCATGACGGAGCGGGAGCGCCGCGCACTGCTGCGCAGGCGGCCCACCGTGACGTCCTGGCGCCGACTGCTGGAGACGGCACGGACGGAGTACGAGCGGGGGGCCGGCATCCTGCCCCTCGACGACGACGAGGTGTACGAGAACTGCATGGCCGTGGGCTGAGCCGCTCCGGGCCTGCTCCTCAGACGCCCGTCTCCGGCAACTCGGGCCGGACCGTCGCGAGACGGATCCCGATGTCCCGCAGCCCCGCGAGGTCGTGCACGTCACCGGGCAGCGCGGCCACTTCGGTGACCGCCACCTCGGGATGACGCGCGGTGAAGCGGTCGCGCGTGCGCTGCTCGCGGGCGAGCAGATGCATCCGCTCCGCATGCAGCCTCAGCAGTCCCGAGGCCAGCTGATCCACCGATCGCTCCGGCGTGTCTGCGTCCGGCGTGTCTGTATCCGGCATCGCTGCGTCCGGCATCGCTGCGTCCGGTACGTCGTCCTCGGTGGATTCCTTGGGAGAGGTCTCGGGAGAGGTGTCGGCGGGCGGCTCGGGAGCGTCTGAACTTCCGTACGTGTCGGGAGAGTTACGAACTCCAGCTTTCCCGTCGTCCTGATCCACAATGCGGGGATCCTCAAGATTTTCCGCGGCGGCGAGCGCCCGCTCGGCCGACAGCCGGTCGGCGCCGCTGCCGTGGACCCTGTTGAGCACCAGCCCGGCCAGCGGCATGTCCTCGGCCGCCAGCCGCTCCACGAAGTACGCGGCCTCGCGCAGCGCGTCCCGCTCCGGGGCCGCGACCACCAGGAACGCCGTGCCGGGCGCCTGGAGCAGCTTGTACGTCGCGTCCGCGCGCGTACGGAACCCGCCGAACATGGAGTCCATCGCCGCCACGAAGGTCTGCACGTCCTTCAGGAACTGCCCGCCCAGCACCTTCCCCAGGACGCCGGTCATCATCGACATGCCGACGTTGAGGAACTTCATGCCGGCCCGGCCGCCGACCTTCGCGGGTGCCAGCAGGACGCGGATCAGCTTGCCGTCCAGGAAGGACCCGAGGCGCTTGGGAGCGTCCAGGAAGTCCAGTGCCGAGCGGGACGGCGGCGTGTCGACGATGATGAGGTCCCACTCGTCCCTCGCCCGCAGCTGCCCCAGCTTCTCCATCGCCATGTACTCCTGCGTGCCCGCGAAGCCCGCCGAAAGCGATTCGTAGAAGGGGTTGCCCAGGATCGCCGCCGCCCGGTCGGGATCCGCGTGCGCCTCGACGATCTCGTCGAAGGTGCGCTTCATGTCGAGCATCATGGCGTGCAGCTCACCGCCCGCCGAGTCGTCGACGCCCTTCACCCGGCGCGGCGTGTTGTCCAGCGAGTCGATGCCCATCGACTGGGCGAGCCGCCGGGCCGGGTCGATGGTCAGGACGACCACCTTGCGTCCCCGCTCGGCCGCGCGCAGGCCCAGGGCCGCCGCGGTGGTCGTCTTGCCGACCCCGCCCGCGCCGCAGCACACCACGATGCGGGTCTTCGGGTCCTCCAGCAGCGGGTCGACGTCGAGCACGCGCGCGTGGGAGAGGCGCCGCGCGCCCTCCTGGGGCCGGGCGGCCGGGTCCGGACTCATGCGATCCCCTGCTTCCGCAGCTCGGTGGCGAGTTCGTACAGGCCCGCGAGGTCCATGCCCTCGGCGAGCAGTGGCAGCTCGTGCAGCGGCAGGTCGAGGTCGGTCAGGACGGCCCGCTGCTCCTGCTCCAGCGCGTACCGCTCGGCGTACTCCTCGGCCTGGGCCAGCAACGGGTCCACCAGCCGCTCGGCGTGCCCGCCGCGCCGCGCCCCGCCGAGTCCGGCGCCGGACAGGGACCGCGCCAGCACCCCGCGCGGGGTGCTCCGTACGAGGTCCAGGTCGCTTTCGTCCAGTACCTCGGGCCGGACCATGTTGACGACGACCCGGCCCACCGGGAGCCGTGCCGCCCGCAGCTCGGCGATGCCGTCCGCGGTCTCCTGGACGGGCATCTCCTCCAGCAGCGTCACCAGGTGCACGGCCGTCTCCCGCGACTTCAGCACCCGCATCACGGCCTGCGCCTGATTGTGTATCGGGCCGACTTTCGCGAGGCCCGCCACCTCGTCGTTCACGTTGAGGAAGCGGGTGATGCGGCCGGTCGGCGGGGCGTCCATGACGACGTAGTCGTAGACGAAACGTCCGCGTTTGTCCTTGCGGCGTACCGCCTCGCACGCCTTGCCGGTCAGCAGTACGTCTCTGACTCCAGGCGCGATAGTGGTCGCGAAGTCGATCGCGCCGAGCTTCTTCAGGGCCCGGCCTGCGCTGCCCAGCTTGTAGAACATCTGGAGGTAGTCCAACAACGCCAGTTCGGCGTCGATGGCGAGGGCGTACACCTCCCCGCCCCCTGGAGCGACGGCGATCTTCCGCTCCTCATAAGGCAGCGCCTCCGTCTCGAAGAGCTGCGCGATGCCCTGGCGGCCCTCGACCTCGACGAGAAGCGTGCGCTTCCCCTCGGTGGCGAGGGCCAGCGCGAGGGCGGCGGCCACCGTGGTCTTACCGGTTCCGCCCTTGCCGCTGACGACCTGGAGCCTGCTCACGTATTCGAGCGTAACCAGTCCGCGCGCCGAGTACGCCGGAGGCTGTGGACAACGTCGCCGTGGTCGGCCCGCGGAGGGGCCCCGGGCAACGGCTAGAGTCGGCCGCATGACCAAGTGGGAATACGCAACCGTGCCGCTGCTCGTCCATGCCACGAAGCAGATTCTGGACACCTGGGGCGAGGACGGCTGGGAGCTCGTCCAGGTCGTGCCCGGGCCGAACAACCCCGAGCAGCTCGTCGCCTACCTGAAGCGGGAGAAGCAGGCATGAGCGCCGTCGAGGTGAAGCTGGCCGAGCTCGGGCTGACGCTGCCCGAGGTGGTGCCCCCGCTGGCCGCCTACCAGCCGGCCGTGCAGTCCGGTCCGTACGTCTACACCTCGGGCCAGCTGCCGATGGTGGAGGGCACGCTTCCGGTCACCGGCAAGGTGGGTGCGGAGGTCACCGCCGAGGAGGCCAAGGAACTCGCCCGCACCTGCGCGCTGAACGCCCTGGCCGCCGTGAAGTCCGTCGCCGGTGACCTCGACCGCATCGCACGCGTGGTGAAGGTCGTCGGCTTCGTGGCCTCCGCGTCCGACTTCACCGGCCAGCCCGGCGTGATCAACGGCGCCAGCGAACTGCTCGGCGCGGCCCTGGGCGACAAGGGCGTCCACGCCCGCAGCGCGGTCGGCGTGGCGGTCCTCCCCCTGGACGCGCCGGTCGAGGTCGAGATCCAGGTGGAACTGGTCCAGGCGTAGCCCGGGACCACGGCGCGGACGGCCGACGCGGGTCGCCGCGCGTGCGGACGTCGCGCGTGCGGACGTCGCGCGTGCGGACGTCGCGCGTGCTGACGTCGCGCGCGGGCTGCCGGGGCTGAGACGCCGGCCGACAGCCCGCGCGCCGACCCGACAGCAAGCGCACCAACCCGGCAGCCCGCGCACCGACCCGGGGGCACACGGCCACCTGGCCGGCCCCCGGGGACCCCGCTCCGCGCGCGCCGTCCGGGGCCTGCGGTCGTGCGAGCCCCCACGAGGCTGCTCGCCCAGATGCTCGCCCCGACCGCCCGCGTTCGATCCGGCGGGAGCCCGCGCATACGGCGGGGGCTGGAACCGGCGCCCGATCGGCCCGCTGCACTGGCGCCCATGCCGACCGAGTGACCCGGCCTCGGCCCGCACCCGGGGCACCCCCCCACCACCCCGGGTCACCCGCCCCCGATGACTCGCCCCCGGCACCCCCTCCAACCCGGCGGACGCTCCCGCTTTGCCACCCCGGCAACAATCCTCGCCCCCGTCGACCCACCACCCGCAGGATCGATCTCGGAGCCCGGTGTCGGGGCGGGGCTCGGCAGGGCCGAAGCCCGTCGGCCGTATGTGTCGGGAGGAGTCATGCCGCAGTCGTCCGTGACCGATCAGCCCGTTCAGTCGGTTCACCGTCTGGTGCCTTCGCCCGCCGGGCGGATTCACCTGGTGGAGCAGGACAGCGGGCCGTTGGTTCTGCTCGTTCACGGTTTCCCCGAGTCCTGGTACTCCTGGCGCCGCCAGCTGCCCGCGCTGGCCGCCGCCGGTTTCCGGGCGGTCGCGATCGACGTGCGCGGGTACGGGCGCTCCTCGCGGCCGGACGCGGTCGAGGCGTACCGGATGCTGGATCTCGTGGCGGACAACGCCGCCGTGGTGGAGGCCCTGGGGGAGCGCACCGCCGTCGTCGTCGGCCACGACTGGGGCGCGAACATCGCCGCGCACTCCGCGCTGCTGCGGCCCGACGTGTTCCGCGCGGTCGGCCTGCTGAGCGTGCCGTACACCCCGCCGGGCGGCCCGCGGCCCAGCGACGTCTTCGCGGGGATGAGCGGCCCGTCCGGTCCCTTCGCCGGGCAGGAGTTCTACGTCTCCTACTTCCAGGAGCCCGGCCGCGCCGAGGCGGAGATCGAGCCCGACGTACGCGGCTGGCTGGCCGGCTTCTACGCCGCCCTGTCCGCCGACACCATGCCCGCGCCCGAGGCCCCCGACCCGCACTTCGTCGCCCCCGGCGGCAGGCTGCGCGACCGGTTCCCGGCGGACGGGCGGCTGCCGTCCTGGCTGACCGAGGAGGAGCTGGACGTCTACGCGGCGGAGTTCGAGCGCACCGGCCTGACCGGCGCCCTCAACCGCTACCGGAACATGGACCGCGACTGGGCCGACCTGGCGGGACACGCGGGCGCCCCGGTCACCCAGCCCGCCCTGTTCCTCGGCGGCGCCCTGGACGCCTCCACGACCTGGCTGTCCGACGCGATCGAGGCGTACCCCACGACCCTGCCGGGTCTCAGCGCCTCGCACCTGCTGGACGGCTGCGGGCACTGGCTCCAGCAGGAGCGCCCCGAGGAGACGAACTGGCTGCTCACCGAGTGGCTGGCCGCCCTCCCCGACTGACGTCCGTCCCACCTCTGGGGCCACTCGAACATCCGCCCGTCACCGGATAGCCTCCGGCCATGGCGAATGCGCGGGCGAACGGACAGTGGTACCCACCGGAGTGGCCGGAACGCATCCGCGCGCTGGCGGCCGGCACCCTCACCCCGGTCGCCCCGAAGCGCGCGGCCACGGTCATGCTCCTGAAGGACACCGGCGCCGGTACGGCCGTCCACATGCTGCGCCGGCGCACCTCCATGGCGTTCGCCGGGGGCGCGTACGCCTACCCGGGCGGCGGCGTCGACCCGCGCGACGACGACCGCGCCATCGGCTGGGCGGGCCCCACGCGCGCGTGGTGGGCGGACCGCCTCGGCGTCGACGCGGCGGGCGCCCAGGCGATCGTCTGCGCGGCCGTACGGGAGACGTACGAGGAGGCGGGCGTCCTGCTCGCCGGCCCGACCGGCGACTGTGTGGTCGGCGACACGACCGGCGCCGACTGGGAGGCGGACCGCGCCGCCCTGGTCGCCCGTGAGCTGTCCTTCGCGGAGTTCCTGGACCGCCGGGGCCTCGTCCTGCGCTCCGATCTGCTGGGCGCCTGGGCCCGCTGGATCACCCCGGAGTTCGAGTCCCGGCGCTACGACACGTGGTTCTTCGTGGCCGTGCTCCCCGAGGGGCAGCGCACCCGCAACGCCTCCACGGAGGCCGACCGCACGGTGTGGATCACGCCGGCGGAGGCGACGGCCGGGTACGACAAGGGAGAGCTGCTGATGATGCCGCCGACCGTCGCGACCCTGCGCGGGCTCGCGGCCTGCGGTACGGCGGCCGAGGCGCTGGCGGCGGCGCCGGGCCGCGACATGACCCCGGTGCTCGCACGGGCGCGGCTGGAGGGCGACGAGGTGGTCCTCTCCTGGCCGGGGCACGAGGAGTTCACCAAGCACGTGCCGAGTACGGCGCCGACACCCGCGACACCTTCCGACCCGACCGGGGGAGCCACCGCATGACGGACGCAGCAGCACTGCCCGGCCGGCCGAGGGGCGGCGTCCTCTCGGGGCCCGCCACCGCACGCGCGGTGAACGTTCTCGCGCCCAACCCCTCCGCCATGACGCTGGACGGCACGAACACCTGGATCCTCGCCGAACCCGACTCCGACCTGGCCGTCGTGGTCGACCCGGGCCCGCTGGACGACGTCCACCTGCACAACGTCGTCGACACGGCCGCTCGCGCGGGCAAGCGCGTCGCGCTGACCCTCCTGACGCACGGTCACCCGGACCACGCGGAGGGCGCCGCGCGCTTCGCCGAGCTGACACGCACGAACGTCCGGGCGCTGGACCCGGCCCTGCGGCTGGGCGACGAGGGGCTGGCGGCGGGCGACGTGATCGGCGTCGGCGGCCTGGAGCTGAGGGTCGTACCGACCCCCGGGCACACGGCCGACTCGCTGTGCTTCCATCTCCCGGCCGACCGCGCGGTCCTGACGGGCGACACGATCCTGGGGCGCGGTACGACGGTGGTGGCCCACCCGGACGGCCGTCTCGGCGACTACCTGGACTCGCTGCGCAGGCTCAGGTCGCTCACGGCCGACGACGGGGTGCACACGGTGCTGCCGGGCCACGGGCCCGTCCTGGACGACGCCCAGGGCGCCGTGGAGTTCTACCTCGCCCACCGCGCCCACCGCCTCGCCCAGGTCGAGACGGCGGTGGAGGACGGTCACCGGACGCCGGGCGAGATCGTCGCCCACGTGTACGCGGACGTCGACCGCTCCCTGTGGCCGGCGGCGGAACTCTCGGTGCGGGCGCAGCTCGAGTACCTGGACGAGCACGGGCTCATCCAGCCTCTCGGGTAGGGCGGGTCAGCGGGAGCGCTTGGCGAGCCGCTCCACGTCCAGCAGGATCACCGCGCGGGCCTCCAGGCGGAGCCAGCCGCGCCCTGCGAAGTCCGCCAGCGCCTTGTTGACCGTCTCGCGGGATGCGCCGACCAGCTGGGCCAGCTCCTCCTGCGTCAGGTCGTGCACCACGTGGATGCCCTCCTCGGACTGCACGCCGAACCGGCGGGAGAGGTCCAGCAGGGCGCGGGCGACGCGGCCGGGGACGTCCGAGAAGACCAGGTCCGACATGGCGTCGTTGGTCTTCCGCAGGCGGCGCGCGACGGCGCGCAGCAGCGCGGTGGCCACCTCGGGGCGGACGTTCAGCCAGGGCTGCAGGTCGCCGTGGCCGAGGGCCAGCAGCTTGACCTCGGTCAGCGCGGTGCCGGTCGCTGTACGCGGGCCCGGGTCGAAGAGCGACAGCTCGCCGATCAGCTCGCTGGGACCGACGACGGCCAGCATGTTCTCGCGCCCGTCGGGGGACGTGCGGTGGAGCTTGACCTTGCCTTCCGTCACCACGTAGAGGCGGTCTCCGGGGTCCCCCTCGTGGAACAGGGTGTCGCCGCGGGCGAGGGTCACCTCACTCATGGAGGCGCGGAGCTCCGCGGATTGCTCGTCGTCGAGCGCCGCGAAGAGCGGGTTGCGCCGCAGAACGTCGTCCACGAGTTCTCTCCTTGTCGACCGGCTCAGAGGATCTTGTTCCCCCGGTGTACCAGGGGTCCGTGGTGCCCATTTTGCCGGACAGTCCAAACAGTGTGATCTGTCACAAGGATGCCGCACTGGTGTCCCGGGGTACGCGGCAGGGGTCCAATTGGACGTCGATCTTCGGGGTCCGGGGCGGATGTCGGTGTCGGGCCGTAGGCTGGCCGGGTGTCCAAGTCGCCGGTGAGAGCACAGGCCGAGGGGGCTGCGCGGGTGAGTGTACGTCGCGATTCCGCTGTGGGCGAACAGGGTCCCGATGGCGGTAGGAAAACGGCGAAAGCGACAAAGAAGGCGGTGCCTGCCAAGAGGGTGACCGCGGAGAAGGATGCCGTGAAGGAGACCGCGAAGAAGACCGCGCCCGCGAAGAAGGCGGCCGGCGGCAAGCCCGCCTCCGCCAAGAAGGCCGCGCCCGCCAAGAAGCAGGCCCCCGCCAAGAGGCAGGCAGTGGCCAAAACACCCGCCGTCGCTCCCAAGAAGGCCTCCGCCGCCGTCAAGAACGTCGCCCCGGCGAAGACCGTCGCCGCGAAGCCGTCGCGCGGCGAGTCGCGCACCGCCCTGGTCCGCCGTGCCCGCCGTATCAACCGCGAGCTGGCCGAGGTCTACCCGTACGCCCACCCGGAGCTGGACTTCGAGAACCCGTTCCAGCTGGTCGTGGCGACCGTGCTGTCCGCCCAGACCACCGACCTGCGGGTCAACCAGACCACGCCCGCGCTCTTCGCCAAGTACCCCAGCCCCGAGGACCTGGCCGCCGCCAACCCCGAGGAGGTCGAGGAGATCCTGCGCCCGACCGGCTTCTTCCGGGCCAAGACCAAGTCGGTCATAGGGCTGTCCAGGGCCCTGGCGGAGGATTTCGGCGGCGAGGTCCCCGGCCGCCTCGAAGACCTGGTCAAACTGCCCGGTGTGGGCCGCAAGACCGCCTTCGTCGTGCTCGGCAACGCCTTCGGCCGCCCCGGCATCACCGTGGACACGCACTTCCAGCGCCTGGTGCGCCGCTGGCAGTGGACCGCCGAGACCGACCCGGACAAGATCGAGGCCGCCGTCGGCGCGCTCTTCCCGAAGAGCGACTGGACGGACCTCTCGCACCACGTGATCTGGCACGGCCGCCGCATCTGCCACGCCCGCAAGCCCGCCTGCGGCGCCTGCCCCATCGCCCCGCTCTGCCCGGCGTACGGCGAGGGCGAGACCGACCCGGAGAAGGCCCGGAAGCTGCTGAAATACGAGAAGGGCGGCTTCCCCGGCCAGCGGCTGAACCCCCCGCGGGCGTACCTGGACGCGGGCGGGAAGCCGGCACCGCCGCTGGGGTCCGGGTGACGGAACGATCCCGGGGGCGTCGGGCGTTGGAGTCGGCAGGACGGGGGTGGGGATGACACGGGCGAGCGACACGCAGGGCCACGCGCGGGGCGCGATGCTCAGCAAGGAGGGTCTGCCCGGCTGGCTGGACCCGGTGGTGCGGGCCGTCGAGACGGTGCGGCCCACGCAGCTGAGCCGCTTCCTGCCGCCCGCGGACGGCGCCGGCCGCCAGTCCGCCGTGCTGATCCTCTTCGGTGACGGCGCGGGCCAGGCCGGCCGCGGCCCCGAGCTGCTGCTCATGGAGCGGGCCGGCTCCCTGCGCTCCCACCCCGGCCAGCCGGCCTTCCCCGGCGGCGCCCTCGACCCCGAGGACGGTGATCCGCGGGGCGACGGGCCGCTGCGGGCCGCCCTGCGCGAGGCCGAGGAGGAGACCGGGCTCGACCCGGCCGGCGTGCAGCTCTTCGGTGCCCTGCCCAAGCTCTACATCCCGGTCAGCGGCTTCGTCGTCACCCCGGTGCTGGCCTGGTGGCGCGAGCCCACTCCGGTCGGCGTCGTCGATCCCAACGAGACCGCGCGGGTCTTCACCGTCCCCGTGGCGGATCTCACGGACCCCGCCAACCGGGTGACCACCGTCCATCCCAGCGGCCACCGGGGCCCGGCATTCCTGGTCGAATCGGCGCTCGTATGGGGCTTCACCGCCGGTGTCATCGACCGGTTGCTGCACTTCGCGGGCTGGGAGCGGCCCTGGGACCGGGACAAGCAGGTCCCGCTGGACTGGCGCGCATGACAGGGTGGCCTGCGTACCGAAGACGACAAGGCGAGGCCTGAATCAGTGAACGTGCTGGACATCCTGTTGCTGCTGGCCGCCGTCTGGTTCGCGATCGTCGGATTCCGCCAGGGCTTCGTCGTCGGCATCCTGTCGGTGACCGGCTTCCTCGGGGGCGGTCTCGTCGCCGTCTATCTGCTGCCGGTCGTCTGGGACGTACTGACGGACAACGCGGAGGTCAGCACGACCGCCGCCGTCGTCGCGGTCGTCGTCATCATCCTGTGCGCCTCCGTCGGCCAGGCCCTCACCACGCATCTGGGCAACAAGCTGCGCCGGTACATCACCTGGTCCCCGGCCCGCGCCCTGGACGCCACCGGCGGCGCCCTGGTCAACGTCGTCGCCATGCTCCTGGTCGCCTGGCTGATCGGTTCCGCCCTGGCCCGGACCACGATGCCGACGGTCGGCAAGGAGGTGCGGCAGTCCACGGTGCTGGGGGGTATGCAGGAGGTGCTGCCCGCGGGGGCCGACAGCTGGTTCGAGAGCTTCACGTCGGCCCTTGAGCAGAACGGCTTCCCGCAGGTCTTCAGCCCCTTCTCCGACCCGTCGATCCCCGAGGTCCAGGCGCCCGACCCGGCGCTGGTGAACAGCCCCGTCGCCGACCGCGCCAAGCGTTCCATCGTCAAGGTCATGGGCACCGCCCCCGACTGCGGCAAGGTCCTGGAGGGCACCGGCTTCGTCTTCGGCGACCGCCGGGTCATGACCAACGCCCATGTGGTGGGCGGCGTCGACGAGCCCACGGTGCAGATAGGCGGCGAGGGCAGGAAGTACGACGCGACGGTCGTCCTCTACGACTGGCGGCGCGACATCGCCGTACTCGACGTGCCGGAACTGGACGCGCCCGCGCTGCGGTTCGCGGACGAGGACGCGAGCCGCGACGACAGCGCGATCGTCGCGGGCTTCCCGGAGAACGGCGCGTACGACGTCCGTGCCGCCCGGATCCGCGGGCGCATCACGGCCAACGGTCCGGACATCTACCACCGCGACACCATCGGCCGCGACGTCTACTCGCTGTACGCGACCGTCCGTCAGGGCAACTCCGGCGGCCCGCTGCTGACGCCCGAGGGCGAGGTCTACGGCGTGGTCTTCGCCAAGTCCCTGGACGACCCCGACACCGGCTACGCGCTCACCGTGGACGAGATCCGCGAGGACATCAGCGAGGGCCGCACCGCCAACCAGCAGGTGGACAGCGACAGCTGCGCGCTCTAGCGACCACTCGGAGGACCTGGAGGACCTAGGGCCGTCGTTTGGATCATGCCGGTGTCGCGGGGCGTGGCACGCACATCTGCCGCGTTGTCGTCGGTTGCCAGGGCTCCGCCCTGTCGCCCTCCTCCGCCTTGCAGCTGCACGCACCACGCCCCGCTCGGGTGGTCGAAAGGCGCAGTCTCTTTCAGCCGGCGGTTCCAAACCACAGGCCCTA